>DAOLDO010000157.1:0-9910 GCA_035327325.1 Chloroflexaceae bacterium
GTGACGCTGATCGGCCACTCGTGGGGCGGCGCGACGGCCCTGGCCCTGGCCGGCGGCGCCCACCCCGCCCGCGCCGCCCTCGCCCGCGTGGTCCTGCTCGACCCGGCCCTCGCCATTGACCCGGCCAGGGGCCCGGCGCTGCTGCCCACCTACCTGGAGGGCGTGGGCGAGCCGGCGGGCGGGGGCCTGGCGGCCATCAGGGCCAGGAACCCCGCCTGGCTCGACGAGGACGTCCACTGGAAGGCCGAGGCGCTCGAGCAGTGCCGGCGCGAGCAGGTGGAGGGCTTCTTCCTGCCCGCAGCGCCCTGGTCCCTGGTCGAGCGGCTGGGGCGAGTCGCCGTCCCGCTGCTGGTTCTGGCGGCCGAGGCGCCCTACTCGGTCATCCCCGCCGAGCGGCTCGCCGAGGCGCGCGCGGCCCTCGCGCCAGGGCTGGGCCGGCTGGTCGTGGTGCCGGGCACCAACCACAACATGCTCAGGGGGCCGGGCTTCGGGCCGACCATGGACGCGCTGCGGGGCTGGCTCGGCAAGCGTGAGGTGTGAGGTGTGAGGTGTGATGTGTGAAGCGAGCACGGCCGTGCTCGTGGCGGAATCACACCTCACAGAGCGAGCGCAGCGAGCGACTCACACCTCACGACGCCTGCTGCTCGCGGCGGGGCGCGAGCTGGCCGCCGTCGCCGGGGCGGACGAACTCGGCGTAGCGGCGGGTGCTGCGCGGGTCGCGGTGGCCGAGGATGCGCCTGACCACCTGCTCGGGGTAGAAGGCGATCAGCTCGGCGGCGGCGGTATGGCGCAGGTGGTGGAGCGTGTAGCGGGGCGCCTCGCGCCCGTCCACCAGGTCTACCAGGCGGGCCTGCTTGCAGACCTGCACCCAGCGGCGGTGGAGGGTGTCGTAGGAGGCCCGGTTGCCGCGCGACGAGCGGAAGAGGGGCGTGTCCGGGGCGTTGTCGTCGCCCAGCTCGCGCACCCAGCCGCGCAGGCCGCGCAGGCTGCGGGGCATGGCGTCAGGCGTGAGCACCACCATGCGCTTGGTGCCGCTCTTGCTGTCCTGGACGAGCAGCACCTCGCGCCCGGGCTCGAGGATGACGTCGCCGCGGTTGAGGTTGAGCACCTCGTCGGTACGGATGCCGATCTCGCGCAGGAGGGTGAAGATCAGGCGGTAGGGCTGGGCAGAGGCGGCGATCGCGGCGTCGAGGGCGCGGCGCTCGGCCTCGCTGGCGATTGGCTGGGGGCGGTGCTCGGCGTGGGTGCGGGCGCCCACCTGGTCAACCGGGTTGTGCAGGGTGTAGCCCTGGCCCACCGACCAGCGGAAGAAACGGCCGAGGCTGGCGATGCGCCGGTTGGTGGTGCCGGGCTGCTCGTCGCGGCCGGCGAGGAAGTCCTTGATGTCGGAGGTGGCGATCGTCTCGAGGGGGCCGCCGATGGCCGCGGCGGCTGTGCGCAGGTCGCAGCGGTACGACGTGATCGTGTTGTAGCTCAGACCGTGCTCGCGCTGAATGTCGGCCAGGAAGCTCTCGAGCTCGCTGGCGATCGTCCGCGGGCGATGGGTCATGAGGCTGCCGTCTGGGGACATACGACCTCCTCGGGTCACGCCTTGGGTGCGGGCTGCCGCGCTGGGATTGCCTGGGGTGATCGGCTGCTCGCCACGCTCGGCGCCGCGGGGCCGAATGTACTTATAAAACCGATTCTGTTACATTATAGCAAAAGCTACGACATAATTCTAGTTCAGAGCGGCTACTATTTGAGATCTCGCTGGTCTTGTCGCGCCCGCCATTTGCCCACGCACGCATCAACGGCGCGGCGGCCCCGGCGCGTTGACGCCCCTCGGGGGCTGTGGTACGTTGAAACAGGCTCTGAGTACGCGGAAGAGAGAGGAGCGAACGGTGCCGAAGCTGACTGTTGCGGGCAAGACGGTCGAGGTCGCCGAGGGGAAGCGCCTGGTGCTGGCGATCGAGGAGAGCGGGGTCGAGATCGGCCACCGCTGCGGCGGCAACGCCCGCTGCACCACCTGTCGCGTCCGCTTCGACGAGGGCGAGCCGACGACCATGACCCGCGCCGAGCACGACAAGCTGGCCGAGCGGGGCCTGCTCGGCCAGTACCGCCTCTCGTGCCAGATTGTCTGCGACCACGATATGCGCGTTGCCGAGGTGGCGATGACCCGCGAGAACCAGGACTGGACCGACACCGGCCCGCCCCCCGAGCCGACCGTGATGCCCGAGGCGGTCTTCTACCCGATTGATGAGCTCAGGCAGGAGAGCTAGGCGGCCGGGCTCCTGGGCTGGTCAGCGGCCCGACTCTTGCTGGATCAGGTCCTCGAAGACGCGGAAGGGGAGCGCGCCGCGGAGGAGCTGGCCGTTGACCAGGAAGTTAGGGGTCGAGTTGACGCCAAGGCGCTGGGCGGCATTGCTCTCCGCCAGAACCGCCTGCTCGTTGGCGGGGTCGTTCAGGCAACTGGTGAAGGGCTCGACCGCGAGCCCGAGCTCGGCGGCGAACTCGACGAAGACGTCGCGGTCGCGATTGGGCACCCCGCCCCACTCGACGGTGTGGGTCGCGAAGAGGCGCTCGTACATCGGCCAGAACTGCCCCTGGTCGGCGGCGCAGCGCGCGGCGACCGCGGCCGGCAGGGCCGAGGGGTGGATATCGGTCAGGGGGAAGTCGCGAACGACGAAGCGCACGACGCCTGCCTCGACGAACTGCTCGATGATCTGTGGTCTCGTCTCACGGACGAACTGTTTGCAGAACGGTCACTCGAAGTCTGTGAACTCGACGATCAGGACGGGCGCGTCGGGGCTGCCGATGGCGCGCGGGTCGTCGTCGGCGAGCCCGAGGGCCTCGGCGACGGTCGGCGGGGGCGGGCCGGGCGTGCGCGTGGGGCCCGCGGCCACGGGGGGCAGGGTGGGTCGCCCCGCGATCGCGACGGCGGTCTGCCGCTCCTCGAGGGTCGAGCGGGTCGGCGCGGGGGCCTGGTATGTGCCGCAGGCCGCGAGCACGAGGGCGGCGACGGCGAGCAGCGCGGCTGTGGGACGGTTCACGGGCGCTCCCTTTCTCGGTGCGGGCTCGTGCTGAGCCGAGCGCATTATACCGCCACCGCGTTGCTGCGGCGTACATCCACAGCCCGGGGCTGTCCGTATGTTGGTGAGGAAATCACTACTTTCAGGGGCCCCGTTTTTTGGTAGACTTCTGGAGCCACCGGGGCAGCCGCCTGTGGGGGCGGCGCTCGGTGTCGCGCAGGAGTGTAAAGGAGCACTGTATGCGTCAGTCCGTGACGACTCGCCTCATGCTCGCACTCGTCGCAGCCCTCAGCCTCGCCCTCGTCGTTGCCACGCAGGCCGCGCCCCCCGCCCAGGAGGTCGGCCCGGCCCAGGGCGCTAACTTCCTCCCAGCCCGCGTTGCCTTCGTCCACGCCGCGGCGATCAACCTGCCCACCACGGGCAGCGCCGTGACTCTGGCCGTGAGCCGGGAGGGCCAGACCAGGATCATCAGGTCGGGCCTCACGATCAGCGAGACCGTGTCGTACGTCAGCCTGCCGTCGGGCACCTACACCTTCAGCCTCTACCCCGGGACGCTCGACACGCCGCCGCCCGTGGGCACGACGCCCGCCTACAGCCAGGTGATCACGCTGCAGGGCGGCGAGGACTACACCGTGGTCGCCACGGGCCAGGGCGCCTCCCCGTACCCCCTCAACCTTGTCGTTCTCAGGGACACGCTCCCGGCAGTGAACCCGAACCAGGGCCTGCTGCGGATCATCCACGCGGCGCCGCTGCCGGGCGGCCCGCCCGCCGCTGTTGACATCATCAACGAGGCCGACAGCACAGTGCTGATCAACGACCTCGCCTACGGGAGCGGCACGGCCTTCACGCCCCTGGTGGGCGGCATCTACGATGTGCGCGTCGACGCGGCCGCGGCGCCTGGCACGACCCTGCTCGACCCGCCGCCCCTGCCCCTGGCGCCCGGGACGGTCGTGACCCTGGTGGCGGTCGGGAATGGCACCACCATCCCGGCGAGCATCGTGGCCCTGCCCTTCACGCCGCGCGGCAACGCCGAGGTGCGCGTCGTCCACGCGGCGCCCTTCGCCACGGGCGACGCCACGGCGACGCCGATCCTCGACCCGACCTTCGGCGCCGCGGCCAACACCGTCTTCCAGCCCCTGAACTACGGCCAGTCCACCCTGTACAAGACCGTCGCGCCCGGCATCTACGACGCCAGGGTCGTCGCGGGCGCCGCGATCACCGGCACCGTGGCCCTCACCCAGAGCCTCACCATCGAGGACGGCCAGCGGCTGACCGTGGTGGTGGTGGGCACGGGCACGCCGACCTATCCGCTCGCCCTGGAGACGCTGAGCGACCGGGCCCAGCCCGCCGGCTCGGCCACGGCCGATGTGCGCATCTTCCACGCGGCGCCGTTCGCCCCCACCCCCGCCGGCACCGGCGTTGACGTGGTCGCCCAGAACAACGCGCCGCTCAGTCCGCCGATCACCAACCTGCGCTACAGGGAGGCCACGAGCTTCCCGGGCGGCTCGCAGTACACCACGGTCCCCAGCGGCACGCCGATTGACCTGAAGGTTGTGCTGACCGGCACGACCGACACGGCGATTGACCCGCCGCCTGTGACCTTCGGCCCCGGCACCGTCCAGACAATCATCGCCGTCGGCGGGGCCAACGGCAAGGCGCCAAGCGTGATCGTGCTGAACGACCTGCTCGAGACCCGGCGGCTCTGGCTGCCCGCCGTCTGGCAGACCGAGTAGGCCGCCGTCGCGTAGCTCGCGCTGGGGAGCCCCGCGGGGATACCCCCGGACACCAAGAGACCAGGAGCTCGCCTATCGAGGCAGAGCTCCTGGTCTCTTGGTGTCCGGGGCTGCGCTACTCGGCGGCGGCGGCGAGGGAGGCGGCGGGGACGGGGGCGGCGCGGCGGGCGAAGCCGGGCACGTCCACCCTGACGATCAGCACGGCGCAGACGGCCAGGCCGACGGCCTCGAGCAAGAAGACGCTGGCGTATGCGACCGGGAACGAACCGCTGGCGAGGTAGGCCACGTCGCGCACGAAGCCCCCCAGGAAGACGCCGACGCCGCGGAAGAGCAGCTGGGCGACCGTCCAGAGGCCGAGGTAGGCCCCGGCGCGGTGGTCGGCGGTCATGGCCATCAGCAGCGACACGGCGCCGACGGTATAGATGCCGAAGCCGAGGCCGAAGAGGAAGAGCACGGGGACGAGCAGGGCCTCGGCCTCGGCGAGGGACACGACGCCGAGCAGGGCCAGGGGCAGGCCGGTGAGCAGCAGGCCGACCACTGTGGTGCCCGTCTGCTCGTGGGCCTGGCGGCCCCTGGTGAAGAAGACGGTGCCGAGCAGGCTGACCACTACGCCGGCGCCCCAGTAGGCGTTGAAGCGCGTGGTCGCGCCGGCGTCCAGGCCGAAGACCTGGCCGCCGAACGGCTCGAGCACGGCGTCCTGGGCGAAGGCGCTGGTGGCGCCGAGGGCCAGGAAGAGGAAGAAGAGCCTGGTGCGCCGGTCGGACCACATCTCGCGGAGCAGGGCCGCGAAGGGGATCTGCTCGGCGGGACTGTCGGCGACGACCCGCTGGCCGCGGCGCTCCTCGCCGAAGAGCGAGGCGACGAAGAAGAAGGCGGCGACGGCCATGCCGGCGAGGGTCATGCGCCAGAAGGCGGCCTGGTCGTAGACGGGCATGAGCCGCCCGTAGACGAGGCCGGCGACGGGGAAGCTGACCACCAGGAAGATCTGCACAATGCTGAGGGCCTGGCCTCGCTTCGCAGGGGGCGCGCTGTCGCGCACGAGGGCCAGGTAGGTGCTGCCGGAGATCAGGGTGCCGACCCCGTAGACCAGGAAAGCGAGGGCCGCGAGGCCCCAGCCGAGGGGCGAGGCGGGGTCGCCGGCGAGCAGCGCCGTGACGACCGGGAGCAGGGGCAGCGAGAGCACCATGGGCAGCCGGCCGGCCCAGATGTAGGGCAGGCGGTGAAAGCCGAAGATCGGGCGCGTGTCGGACCTGTAGCCCGCCCAGATGCTCAGGGGGGCGAGCAGGTAGCGCAGGGCCGAGAGGAAGGCCACGGGCGTCGCGGCGAGGCCCAGGTCGCTGATCAGCACGCGGTTGAGCACGCCCGATGTGAGCAGGTCTACAAAGGACGACCCGATGTGGAAGGTGCCGATCTTCATCGTCCGCGGGACGCTGAAGGGGCGGGGCGCTTGCTGCTGCACGGGGCTCCTCTTAAGGGACGGTCTCGTAGCCTGCGGCGACGGCGAGGTGGACCTCGTTGGCCACGCGGCTGATCCGGCGCAGGAGGCGGGCGCTCTCCTCGGGGCGCGGGTGGACGTCGGCGGAGAGCTGCATGGCCGACTCGACCAGCGAGTCGCGGAAGAAAAGGGCGGCCTCGAGGGCGGCGGTGAGGGGCATGCCGGCGCGGCGGGCGTGGGCGGCGTAGTCGGCGCCGATGCGGCGGGCCTCGGAGAGCAGGTCGTCGTTGTCGCGCGGGTCGTTGATGTAGTGGAGCACCACGCCCATGAGCTGCTGGCCGATGCGGCGCCACGAGGCCCGCTCGGACTCGGCGATGCTGGCGAGCCAGCTGTGGCGCCTGGCGGGGGCGGCGAGCTCGGTGCGGGTCTGGGCCAGGGCGCGGGCGGCCCAGGCGCTGCCGAGGGCGCGGGCGCTCAGGGGCTTGCGGGCGGCCAGGGCCTCGATGTCGTCGCGGGCGAAGCGCCTGTGGCCACCGGGGGTGATGTAGACGGGGATGGCGCCGGCGTCGGCCCAGCGGCGCAGGGTGGTGCTGTGGACGCCGAGCAGCCGGCTGGCCGCCGAGAGCGAGAGGTAGACCGCGCCGTCGTCTGTCATCAGGTGGCCCCAGGAATCTATGCAAAGCTGCACAGATTATAGGCGCCCGCCGCGAAGGCTGTCAAACAGGGGCTGGTATAATCCCGCCATTGGCCGCGAACGCGCACGCCCGCCGCAAGGAGCCCCATGAGCAAGAGCATCTTCACCGCCGCCGTCCACGCCGGCCGCCCCGAGGCGGGCGACCCGTCCACCCCCTCGGTGCCCGGCATCGAACTGTCCGTGAGCTTCCGCGCCGCCGACGCGGCGACCCTGCACCGCATGCTGGCGGGCGAGGCGCCCGGCTTCTCCTACTCGCGCTACGGCAGCCCGACCAACGCCGCCCTCGAGGCGGCCCTCTGCGCCCTCGAGGGGGCGGCCACGGCCAGGGCCTGCGCCTCGGGCATGGCCGCGGTCCACGTGGCCCTGCTGCTCACCGGCCTGCAGGCGGGCGACACCCTGCTCGCCGCCCAGGACTCGTACGGCGCGACCTTCGCCCTGGCCGACACGGTGCTGCGGCGCCTGGGCGTGCGCACGGTGTTCGTGGACGCGGGCGACCAGGCGGCCCTGGCGGCCGCCGTGGCCGAGCACCGGCCCCGGGCCCTGATCGTCGAGCCGATCTCGAACCCGCTGCTGCGCCTGTGCGACGTGGGGGCCACCGCGCGCCTCTGCAAGGCCCACGGCGTGCAGCTGGTGGTGGACGCGACCTTCGCCACGCCCTACCTGCTGCGCCCCCTGGCCCTCGGCGCCGACATCGTGCTGCACAGCCTGAGCAAGTACATCGGCGGCCACGATGACGTGCTGGGCGGGGTGGTGCTGGCGACCGACGGCTACGCGGCCGAGCTGCGCAGCCTGGCCATCCTGACCGGCGGGCTGCTCGACCCCCACGCGGCCTACCTGGCCCTGCGCGGGCTGCGCACCCTGCCCCTGCGCATGCGCGAGCACTGCCGCAACGCGGCCGAGGTGGCGGCCTGGCTGGCGGCCAGGCCCGAGGTGGCCCGCGTCCACTACCCGGGCCTGGCCGACCACCCCCAGCACGATCTGGCGCGCGAGATGCTGCCGGCCGGCTTCGGCGGCATGGTGGCCTTCGAGCTGGCGGCCGGCGACGAGGCGGCGGCGCTGCGCTTCCTCGACGCCCTGCGCCTGGCCCTGCCGGTGACGACCCTGGGCGGCGTGGCGAGCCAGATCCTCTACCCGGCCATGTCCTCGCACCGGGCGCTCCCGCCCGAGCGCCGGCGCGCCCTCGGCATCGGCGACGGGCTGCTGCGGCTCTCGGTGGGCATCGAGGAGGCGGGCGATATCGTCGCGGACCTGGAGGGGGCGCTGCGCGCGGCCGGATGAGCGGGCGGCCTGGCGCGGCCGAGAGTTCACGCCGGCCGGGGCCGCGGGCGCGCCGAGCAGGGGCGCCCCCTGCTGGCCGCGCCCGCAGCCGTGCCCAAAAAATGGTATGCTTCCACCCATGGGGTCCCCGGCCGCGCCCGCAGCCCTCGCAGCAGAGGAGTGCGCCCATGGAGATCCGGGACAGGCCCGAGCACGACCCGGCGACCGAACTCCTGCTGGTTGACGCCTACATGCGCTGGGCGCTCCTGGCCGCCGAGGAGGTGGTCGGCAAGAACGGGCTGACCGTGGTGCTGCGCCAGGCGGGGCTCGAGCAGCTGGTCGGCAGCTACCCGCCCGAGCAGCTCAAGGCGACGACGGGGCTGACCCTGGCCCACTACGCGGCCCTCAACGCCGGGCTGCTGACCTTTTTCGGGCGGGCGGCCCGCAGCATGGCCCTGCGCATCGGCCGCAGCACCGCCCGCTACGCGATCAACCGCCAGAGCGCCCTCTTCGGCACGGCGGCCCTGCTCGCCTCGAAGGTGCTGCCCGTCTCGACCCAGATCAAGATGGGCCTGTCGGCCATGCAGTCCGGCCTGCGCCGCCTCTCGCAGAGCGTCGGCCAGGAGCGGCGCCTCGCCCTGGAGGACCGCGGCGACAGCTGGGCCTACCTCGACTACGACTGCTCGATGAGCGCCGGCAAGCTGTCGGACGAGCCCATGGGCTGGATCCAGACCGGGGCCATCCAGGAGGCCCTGCACTGGCAGACCGGACGCGACTTCGAGGTCGTGCAGGTGGCCTGCCGCAGCATGGGCGCCCCCGCCTCGGTCTGGCTGGTCTCCAAAGAGCCGAAGGCGCCCGCCGTGTGACGGGCCGCCCAAAGGCGCGATCCTGTGCCGTGTAGCGGGCAGGGGCGTGGGGCAACCCGGCTTCTCCAGCTTAGCTCCACCAGGCATAGTGCGCCCACGGCTGGTCGGGGTAGACGTGCTCGGGGCGGCGCGGGTTGACCTTGACGGCCAGGACGGTGCCGACCGACAGGCGGCCGACGCTCTCGTCGTCAACCAGCCAGGCCACCCTGGCCTCGTAGGGGCGCCCCTCGGGGGGCTGCACCCAGAGCACCAGGCTCAGCTCGGCGGCGCGCACCAGGGCCTGGCGGCTCAGCGAGTTGCGCCGGCCCACCCGCAGGATCTCGGCGCGGGCCCGCACCGCCACGGCCAGGTCGTCGCGCATGGCCCCCTGGGCGGCCCTGGCGCGGCGCTCGGCCGCGACGAGGGCCCCGTGGACGGGCAGGAGCAGGATGGCGGCGAGCATCGGCACCGTGGCGAGCACCACGCTGTCGGTCGCCACGGGGGAGACGCGGCCGTCGGCGGCCTCGACGCAGCGGTAGCGCAGGCCGTTCTGGCGCGTCTCGGGCTCGAGGGTGCCGGCGCAGAGCAGCGGCCCGGCGATACGGGCGAGGTGGGGCACGAGGGCGAGGCCAATGGTGCCGAGGACAAAGGCAAGGGTGACGGTGAGAAAGAGGCGCTTGACCATGGTGGCTGCTCCGCGTCCTGATGCCGATAGGTCGTCACTGAGCATTGTAGCCAGCCCCGGCGCCCGTCGCAAGGAGACCCTTCTGAACATTTTGTGATTATTTGTGAACCCTGGCGCAGAGTACGGCCCGGCGCAGACGCGACAGCCCCCTCCACGCGGAGCGGGAGGGGGCTGGGCCGTGGATGGGCGGGGCTAGCCGGCCTGGGCGGCCTCGGTCTCGTTGCGGGCGGGGTGCAGCTCGGCCTCGCCGTCG
>DAOLDO010000158.1:0-9866 GCA_035327325.1 Chloroflexaceae bacterium
CCTCTCGGGGCAGACCAACAGCCCGCGGGGGGCCGGGGGGGGGGTGGGGCGCGTGCTGGCCATGGCGGGCGTCCCCGGCCTGCGCCTCGGCGTGCTGCCCCGCCGCTCGCCCAGGGGGCCTGCCGCGGCGCCCACCTGGCGCAGCGCCGACCGCATACTGGTGCAGCAGAGCATGTTCTAAGGAGCGACGATACGATGGCGATCAAGAAGATGGAGTCGATCTGGTTCAACGGCAGGCTGGTGCCGTGGGACGAGGCGCGCATCCACGTGCTGTCCCACGTGGTCCACTACGGCACAAGCTTCTTCGAGGGCCTCCGTTGCTATGAGACGCCCCGCGGCACCGCGATCTTCCGGCTGACGCCCCATATGCGCCGGCTGATCGACTCGGCGCGCATCTACCGCACCGAGGTGCCCTACAGCCTCGAGGCCCTGGTGGCAGCGGTGAAGGAGACCGTGCGGGCCAACGGGCTGCGCTCGGGCTACATCAGGCCGGTGGTCTACAGGGGCTACGGCGAGATCGGGGTCAACCCGCAGAACAACCCGGTCGAGGTGGCGATCGCCACGATCGAGTGGGGCAAGTACCACGGCGCCGAGGCCATGGAGCAGGGCGTTGACGTGTGCGTCTCGTCGTGGAGCCGCTTCGCGCCGAACACGCTGCCGGCCCTCTCGAAGGCGGGCGGCAACTACCTGAACTCGCAGCTGATCAAGATGGAGGCCCTGGCCAACGGCTTCGCCGAGGGCATCGCCCTCGACAGCAGCGGCCAGGTCAGCGAGGGCAGCGGCGAGAACCTGTTCCTGGTGCGCGACGGCGTGGTCTACACCCCGCCGGTCAGCTCGTCAATCCTGAATGGGATCACCCGCGACACCGTGATCACGCTGCTCGGCGAGCTGGGCGTCGAGGTGCGCCAGCAGGTCATCCCCCGCGAGCTGCTCTACCTGGCCGACGAGCTGTTCTTCACCGGCACGGCCGCCGAGGTCACGCCGGTGCGCTCGGTGGACCGGATGGCGGTGGGGGCGGGGCGGCGCGGGCCGATCACCGGGCAGGTGCAGGCGGCCTTCTTCGCGGTGGTGCAGGGCGAGCGCGAGGACCGCTACGGCTGGCTGGAGTACGCCGAGGCGTAGGGCTGTTGCGCGGGGGGCGGCTGTCGGCTATAATGGGCAGCGCAAGCTGCGAATCAAGAGGCCAGGGTCCACGCTCTGGACACCTGGCCTCTTCTCCTGCAAGAACCGACGGCGAGACCTAGCGAGGCTTCACCATCGTCCGCATGCACTGGGTGCAGATCCGAACCTGGACCGACGAGCCGTCGTTGTTGGTGATGGTCGTCTTCTGGAGGTTCGGCTTCCACATGCGGTTGGTGCGGCGCTTCGAGAAGCTCACGTTGTGGCCAAACGAAGGGCCCTTCCCGCACATCTGACACTTAGCCATGGTTGTGTAACTCCGCGTTTTCCTAAACAATCTCGGCGAGAATATACCATAATGAAGGCGCTTTGGCAAACACGCCGGCTGCCGCGCGAGCTGCCCCCGCCCCGCCGCGGCGCCCCCTGGCAGGTTCTGTGATGGCCAAGATGATCGTTGTGACCGACGGGTCGGCCGACATCGCGCCCGACCTGGCCCGCGAGCTGGGCATCGAGATCGTGCCCGTGCTCGCCCACGTTGACGAGAAGGTCTACCGGGTCGGCGTAGACATCGGCGACGACCAGCTCTACGAGCAGATGGCCGGCGGCCAGGGCCGGGTGCGCATCGCCGCGCCCTCGTCCACGGTCTTCGAGCAGGTCTACAGGCGCCTGATCAGCGACGCGGACTACGTCTTCTCGATCCACCTGGGCACGCGCCTGGGCACCATCCACGCGAACGCGGCGGCGGCCAAGGCCCGCCTGCCGGCCTCGACGACGCGCTTCGAGCTGGTGGACAGCAAGTCGGCCTCGTACGGGCTCGGCTCGGTGGTGGTCGCCGCCGCCCGCGCGATCAAGGACGGCGCCCACCCCGACCAGGTGAGCCGCCTGATCCACGCGATGATCCGCCACACCCACGTGGTCTTCTTCGTGGACACCATGGAGTACCTGGAGGCCAGCGGCCGCCTGACCCTGGCCGGCGCGGTGCTCGGCTCGATGCAGCGGATCAAGCCCCTGATGATCCTCGACGAGGGCGAGATCGTGCCCTACGAGCGCACGCGCACCCGGGCCAAGGCGATCGAGGGCCTGTTCACCTTTATCGAGGACTTCCCGCGCGTCCAGGAGGTGACGGTGCTCTACGCGACCACCCCCGAGGACGTCGAGAAGCTGCTCGAGAAGGTTGACCCGATCTTCCCCCGCGACCGCGTGCAGATCGCCCGCTTCGGCCCCGCGATCGCCGCCCACCTCGGCGGCGGCGCCATGGGCGTGACGGTGTTCGAGGGCCTCGAGGAGGATTAGGGCGGCAAAACCAGGTTTTACCGCCTTGTTCCAGCGAGTATGCAGGACAAAGAGCATATTATCGCTCTCGGCAAGGTGCTGGCCTCGGAGTACCGGCGCGGCTGCGACGACAGCGCCACGGAGGATGGCCTGGCGGCCTACCTGCGCTGGTGGCGCTCGGCGGCCAACGGGGCCCTCGCCGAGCCCGCGGTGCAGGCGGCCCTGACCCTGCTGGCCGACTACGACGCCCAGGCCATCCTCGAGCGCCGCAGCCGGGTGAGCCAGGCCCTCGACGGCCTCAGGGCCCTCTTCCGCGCCCCACCCCCCGCGGCGCAGCCGGCCCCGGCGGCGAAGAAGCCCGCGGCGAAGAAGCCCGCCGCCCCGAAGCAGCCGCCCGTCGCCGCCAAGACCGCCGCCGCCCTGACCCCCGCCGACCCGCTCGAGGTGGTGCCGGGGATCAGCCGCGCCGACGCCGGCGCCTTCAGGCGCCTCGGCCTGCGCACCTGCGAGGACGTGCTCTACCACTTCCCCCATCGCTACGACGACTTCTCCTCGCAGAAGGGCATCGCCGACCTGGTGGTCGGCACCGTGGGCACGATCGTCGGCGAGGTGACCGACGTGCGCCTGGCCGGCGGCGGCGGCCGCTCGCGGGTCGAGGTGACGGTCAGCGACCACACCGGCTCGATCAAGGCGGTCTACTTCAACCAGCCCTGGCTCACCAAGCAGCTCGCCCCCGGTCGCATGATCACGCTCAGCGGCAAGGTCGGCTCGTTCAACGGGCTGCGCCAGCTCGCCACGCCCACATGGGAGCCCTACACCCCCGACGGCGACACGGTGCACACCGGGCGCCTGGTGCCGGTCCACCCGCTGACCAGGGGCCTCCACGAGCGCAACGCCCGCAAGACGATCAAGCTGCTGGTGGACACGCTGGCGCCGAAGATCCCCGACCACCTGACGGCGACGACTCTGGCCCGCCGCAACCTGCTGCCCCTCGGCCAGGCCCTGGCCCAGATCCACTACCCCGACAGCCCCGAGGCCCTCGAGCGGGCCCGCGCGCGCCTCGGCTTCGACGAGTTCCTCTTCATCCAGGTCGGCGTGGTCCAGCGCAAGCTGCTCTGGCAGGGCGAGCTGGGCTACCAGATCGGGCTCAACCCCGAGCTGCACGCGCAGCTCCAGGAGGTGCTGCCCTTCAGCCTGACGGGCGCGCAGCGGCGGGCCCTTGACGAGATCTTCGCCGACATGGCCCGCCCGGTGCCGATGGCCCGTCTGCTCCAGGGCGACGTGGGCTCGGGCAAGACGGTGGTGGCCGCGGCGGCCCTGGTCCAGGCGATCGGCCAGGGCTTCCAGGGCGCCCTGATGGCGCCCACCGAGATCCTGGCCGAGCAGCACTACAAGGGGCTGAAGAAGCTGCTGGGCAAGGTGCCCGTGCCGCGCGAGGCGAAGCAGGAGGCGGAGGGCGAGAGCTGGAAGGACCGGCTCGACCCGGAGGAGGCGGCGCGCCTGGCCGAGATCAAGGCCCTGCTCGGCATGACCGAGGAGGAGGATATGGCCGGCCAGGGCGTGCGCGTGGCCCTGCTCACCGGCAGCCTGGGCGCCAAGGAGCGCCGGCGCGTGCTCGAGGGCATCGCCCGCGGCGAGGTTGACCTGGTGGTGGGCACCCACGCCCTGATCACCGAGAATGTGCAGTTCAACTCCCTCGGCCTGGTGGTGGTGGACGAGCAGCACCGCTTCGGGGTCGAGCAGCGCCAGCGCCTGCGCAACAAGGGCTTCAACCCGCACATGCTGGTGATGACGGCCACGCCCATCCCGCGCACGCTGACCATGACCATCTACGGCGACCTGGACACCTCGATCCTCGACGAGCTGCCGCCCGGGCGCCAGCCGATCCGCACGCGCTGGGTGCGCAAGAGCGAGCGCGACAAGGCCCACCGCCACATGCGCCGCGAGATCGAGAAGGGGCGCCAGGCCTTCGTGATCTGCCCGCTGGTGGAGGAGAGCGAGAAGGTTGACCTGCCCTCGGCCGAGGAGATGTACGAGCGGCTCCAGTCCGAGGTCTTCCCCGACCTGCGCGTGGCCCTGCTCCACGGGCGCATGCTGCCGCGCGAGAAGGACGAGGTGATGGTGGCCTTCCGCGACCGCCAGTTCGACATCCTGGTCTCGACCTCGGTGATCGAGGTGGGCATTGACATCCCCAACGCCTCGACGATCGTGATCGAGGGGGCCGAGCGCTTCGGGCTGGCCCAGCTGCACCAGTTCCGCGGGCGCGTGGGCCGCGGCCAGCACCAGAGCTACTGCATCCTGATCAGCGACAAGGACGACAACGAGGTCACCAAGCAGCGCCTTGAGGCGATGGAGCAGACCACCGACGGCTTCAAGCTGGCCGAGGTGGACCTGCAGCTGCGCGGCCCCGGCGAGTTCTTCGGCACGCGCCAGAGCGGCACGCCCGACCTGAAGGTGGCCCAGCTGGCCGACACGCGCCTGCTCCACGCCGCCCGCGGCGAGGCCGAGCTGCTGCTCAAGGACGACCCCCAGCTCGCCGCGCCCGAGCACGCCCTGCTCAAGGGCAAGGTGGACGCCTTCTGGGCCGAGGCGGTGAAGGCGGGGTAGGGGCTCGCCGCGCTCGCCTGGGTGACGCTCGCTCCGCTCGCCTGGGTGATCTCGGGCATTGAACAAGGTCTGGGGCACGGATGGGTGATCGAGCACCAGCGGATAGACCGGCGCGCCGGGTTGTTACGCCTCTGGCGCGGCGCATCGCCGAGGCGCACGCGGTTGACCTGGAGGACGTCACCGGCACGGGGGCGGGCGGGCGGATCCGCGCCGCCGACGTGCGGTCCGTGGTGGGTCAGTTGACGCCCGCACCGCCATTTCGGACCTCACCCCCCGACTCCCTCTCCTCCGACGCAGGAGCTGCGGCGGGGGCGGGAAGGGGGAGCCGCGTAGCGGCGGGGGTGAGGTCAACAGGGCAGGCCGTGGCAGAGCCATCCTCGGCCGCGGTCTCCGGGTCTCCGGGCCTCCCTATAGAGACGCTCACCTTCGAGGTTGACGTAACACGCGCCCTCGCGGCCGTCGCGGCGGCGCGGGCGCCGGCGGGGCGGCAGGCGCTGCCGGTGGGGCTGGCGGCGCTGGTGGCGGCGGCGGCGGCGGGGCTGCTGCCGGCCTACCCCGAGCTGAACGGGGCCTGGGGCGGCGAGGTGGCGGTGCTGCGGCGGCGGGCGCACGTGGCGCTGGGCGAGGCGGGGCCGGGGGGGCTGCGCTGGGCCGTGGTGGCCGACGCGGGCGATCTGACGGCGCGGGGCGTCGCCCGGGCCGTGGCGGGCGGGGCGGGGGGCGAGGCCACCTTCGCCGTGGTCAGCCTGGCCGAGGGGGCGAGCTGGCAGAGCGCCGCGCCGCCCCTGGCGGGCACGGCGGCGGCCCTGAGCGTGGGCGCGCCGGCCCCCAGGCTGGTGTGCTGGGGCGACGGGGTGGCCGTGCGGACCGTGGCGACGCTGACCCTCAGCTATGACGCCCGGCTGGTCGGCCAGCGCCGGGCCGCCTGCTTCCTGCGCGCGCTGCGCGAGCGGCTGGAGGGGCTGCCGACGCGCGACGCGCCCGCCTGGGTGCTATAATTGCTTGCGAAGGCCAGCACAACTTCATACGGCACCCGGCGAGATGAAGCGAGCGGGCTTCTGAAGGGAGAGTAGTGGATGACGACGAGCGCGCGAGAGCGGATCGGCGTGCTGACCAGCGGCGGCGACGCCCCCGGCCTGAACGCCGTGATCCGCGGCGTAGTCAAGGCGGCCTCGGGCCTGGGCTGGGAGGTTCTCGGGGTCGAGTACGGCTTCGAGGGGCTGCTCGGCGACAAGACCTACCGCGTCCTGACCAACGCCGACGTGCAGGGCCTGCTGCCGCGCGGCGGCACGATCCTGCGGACGACCAACAAGGGCCACTTCGTGCCGCGGCGGGCGGACATGGCGCCCGACGACGACCCCTACCTGCGGGCGGTCGCCGCGATCCGCGAGCTGGGCCTGCGGGCGCTGATCACGATCGGCGGCGAGGGCACGCAGCGCATCGCCCTGGAGCTGTACAAGCTTGGTGCCCCTGTGATCGGCGTGCCCAAGACGATTGACAACGACCTGGCCGGCACCGACCGCACCTTCGGCTTCGACACGGCCCTGCAGGTGGCGACCGACGCGATTGACCGCCTGCACACCACGGCGGCCAGCCACAACCGGGTGATGGTGCTCGAGGTGATGGGGCGCCACACGGGCTGGATCGCCCTGCACTCCGGCCTCGCCGGCGGCGCCGACGTCATCCTGATCCCCGAGATCCCGTTCGACATCGAGGTGCTGGCCGAGAAGGTGCGCGAGCGCGAGGCCCACGGCAGCACCTTCAGCATCGTTGTGGTGGCGGAGGGTGCGCGCCCCCGGGGCGGCGCCGAGATGTACGTGGCCGAGGGGCGCCTGGGCGGCGTCGGCCACTTCGTGGGCGAGAAGATCCAGCAGCTGACCGGCAAGGACACCCGCGTGGTGGTGCTCGGCCACGTGCAGCGGGGCGGCTCGCCCTCGCCCTACGACCGGCTGCTCTCGACCCGCTATGGCGCGGCGGCCGTCAAGGCGGCGGTGGACGAGGTCTACGGCGAGATGGTGTCGCTGCGCTCGGACGAGATCACGACGGTGCCTCTGGCCGAGGCGACGGGCCACCTGAAGACGGTGCGCCCGCGTAGCGACCTGGTGCTGAGCGCCCGCAGCCTCGGCGTCAGCTTCGGCGACCGGCCGTAGGGGAAGCGGAAAGCGGAAACCCGGCTGGCCCGCGCGGCGGCTTCTTTCAGCTCTCGGCTTTCAGCTGTTCACAATGGAGACGCTCTGGCTCGGCTACGACGGCCTCGACCTGCCGTTCCGCGAGATCGCGGCGGTGCTGCTCTACCAGCCCGCCCTCGACAGCCGGATCGTGCAGACCTACGGGAGCGTGCCGCGCGGCGTGGCGGCCGTGGTCGTGACGGCGGGGGGCGCCTACCTGCCGGCCCGCTACTCCGCCGAGCTCCTGCGCCGCCGCTGGGCCGACTGGCGGGGCGGCACGTGAGACCCCACTACCCATGGTAAGCTACGAGATCAGCGCCACGGCTGTCACCGTGGCCCCCCCCGAGCGCGTCTTCGCCGTCCTCGACGACTTCGCCCGCTGGCCCGCCTGGATGCCCTCCTTCGAGACGGTGAAGGTCGAGCTGCCCCCGGACCGGGCGCCCGGCCTCGGCTACCGCTTTCGCCTGCGCGGCCTGCTGGTGTACGGGGACATGGAGGTGGTTGACTACTCGCCCCTGGCCCGGGCCACCAGCTTCCGCATCAGCTTCCCGCCCTTCAGTGGGGTCAACCGCTGCCGCGTGACGCCCCTCGCCGACGGGCGCTTCCGCATCGAGCGGGTGGACTCGCTCGACCTGCCCGACCTGCTCGCGGGCCTGATTGACGCCACGCAGCGCCGGCGCTTCGAGCGCCTGGCCGGCGAGTTCCTCGAGGCCCTCAAGCGCGAGGTGGAGGGCCCCCCCAGTGGCTGACGACCCCCTGGGCGGCCTGGTCGCCGGCATCGAGCGGGCGGGCCTGCGCGCCCCCGTCGCCTTGCTGCTCGACGTGTTCAGCCCCCTCGACGTGATCAGCAGCCAGCTGGCCCGCTTCAGCCGGCCCCTGGTGGGCGGCACCAGGGCCGAGCCCGTCGTGACGGCCCTCGAGGAGGCCGCGGCCTGGGCCGAGCTGCGCCGCCTGCTGGCCCGCGCCGATTGACAAAGCGTTTTCACTGGGTTACACTCTTAGCGAAGAAACGCGCCTGGTCTGTAAAGAGTTGTCACGGCGCGATCGGCTGGAGACCGCCCATGCCGCTCTCCCCCGAAGCGATCATCTTTCTGCTGCTCGTCCTCGGCGTCGTCGCGGTCACCTGGCTGCACCACGCGCGGGTTGGCGCCGGTCGGCTGCCGGCCCGGCGGCCCCTGCCGCCGATCGAGACGCTGCGCTCCGCCCTCGGTCGCGGCGCCGAGACGGGGCGGGCCACCCATGTCTCGCCCGGGGCGAGCGTGCTCGGCGCGGCCGACGGCAGCAGGGCCACCACGGCCGAGCTGCTCGCCGGCCTGCTCGTGGCCGAGCGGGTCGCCGGCGAGGCCGCCCTCAACGGGGCGCCCATCCTGGTCAGCTCGGGCGACGCCGTGGCCCACCTGGCCCTGCGCGGCAGCGTGCGGCAGGCCTACCAAGTGGCCGGCCAGGCCCAGGACTACGAGGCCGGGCGCGTGCAGCTCCTGGCCCACAACGACGAGCTGGCCTACGCCGCGGGCGTGGCGACCCTGTACGAGCGCCAGCCTCTCGAGGCGAGCGCCCTGGTCGGCGGCTTCAACCAGGAGTTCCTGCTGATCGGCGAGGAGGGCGCCCAGCGCGATCTGCCCCAGATGGCCGGGACGACCAGCAGCGCCGCGCTGCCGCTGATGCTGCTCACCACCCCGGCGACCCTGATCGGCGAGGAGATCTACGCCGCCGAGGCGTACGTCGGCCCGCCCGGTCCGGCGCAGGCCCGCCTGCTCACCCAGGACTTGCTGCGCACGGTGGTGATCCTGCTGCTGATCGCCGGCTTCGTCTACGGTCTCGTCCAGCAGGCCCTCGACCTGCCGCCCCTGCCCCTGCCGCTCTAGCCCCCTGAGGCCCGGACGCGCCTATGTCGCTGCTGCGAGATCCAAAACGCCTCCTCGCCATCCTGATCGCCGGGGTCTGCGGGCTGATCGTGCTCGTGGACTACGCAGGGGCGGGCGGGGGCGTGTCCCTGGCCGCCAGGGTGCTGGTCGAGTGGGCCGCGGTGATCACGGCCATCGCGCTGCTGCTGGGCGTGCTCAGCGTGGCCGGGTCGCACCTCGGGCGAGTGCGCCGCCGCAGCGCCGACTGGGGCTATAGCCTGGTGCTGCTTCTGGGCATGCTGGCGGTGATCGGCGCGGGGATCTTCTTCCCCCTGCCGGGCGCCGCCGGGGTGGTGCTGCCCGGCAGCCTGGCCGAGGTGCCGATCCGCGCCTTCTTCCGGGCCGTGTACGAGCCCCTCGCCGCCAGCCTGCTGGCCCTGCTGGCCTTCTTCAGCCTCAGCGCCGCCCTGCGGGCCCTGCGCCGCGGCAGCGCCGAGGCTGCCGTGATCGTCGCCGTGGCCGCGCTGGTGCTGATCGCGCAGCTGCCGCCCGTCGCCGCCCTGCCCGGCGTGGCGGCCACCGCCCAGTGGCTGAACGACTACGTGGCCCTGGCCGGCGCCCGCGGGCTGCTGATCGGCGCCGCTATTGGCGCGTTCGTCGCCGGGGTGCGCGTGCTCCTCGGCTTCGATACGCCCTACATCGATCGCTGACATGGAACATCTGCCGCCGTGGCTTCGTAATGTGCCCCTCCCCGCGCGCCCGCCCGGCCAGGACGCGCCGCCGGACGCCGGTCGCGCCGATGAGATGCCGTCGTGGCTCGTCTCGAACAGCGCGTGGTAGCGGCGCAGCGCCCGCT
>DAOLDO010000159.1:0-9866 GCA_035327325.1 Chloroflexaceae bacterium
GGCGGGACGCCCAACCCCGCCGCCACCCTCCTCTTCCTGCTGTTCAGGGCGGCGAGCGCCCTGCGCGCCCGCGCGGGCAGGGCGGCGCCCGCCCCTGCGGCTCCGCCCGAGGCCGCCCGCGCCGCCGACCGTCTGTGAGCGCTACGCTGACCTGAGGAGGTTCCCGATGCCCGTAGATGCGACGATGTCCGTCAACGCGATCAAGGTGCTCTCGCCCGCGACCGAGACCGTGCTGCGCAGCTTTGGCCTTGGGGACTGCTGCGCGGGGACCATGGCCCTCGGCACGGCGGTGCGCCACCACGAGCTTGAGATCGAGGTGGTCCTGGCCGCGCTCAACGCGGTCGAGGTGGGGCGGCTGCTTGACGCCCGCGCCCTGCCCTGTCACGAGCGGCGGGCCCGCGTCTTCGCCGCCGCCGAGGCCCTGGCGCCCGGCGAGAGCTTCCTGCTGATCAACGACCACGACCCGCGACCGCTCTACGGTCGCCTGCGGGCCGAGCGGGCCGGGGACTGGACCTGGACCTACCTCGAGGCGGGCCCCCTGGTGTACGTGGTGCGGCTCGGCAGGGCGCCCGCGGCGTAGCACCCGGGGCCGCGCAGCGGGCCGTGGTACGGGAGTTGCCATCCTGAGGGTGGCTGGCCTGGGCGGTGGACTCGCCGCCCGGAGGCTTTGTGAAGACAAACGCTGTCGTTTGCACCCCGAGGAGGTAGCTATGGAGATGCCGGAGACTATCTTCGCCGCGCTGATCGGGATCGGCACGCTGATGGCCCTCGTGGTGGCCGCGCGCGTCTGGGGCCGCGGCGAGGCCGGCCGGCAGGCGGCGACGGGCTGGCTGATCTTCGCGGCGGCCGGGGCGATCCAGGTGGTCAACCTGCTGACCGGCTACAACGTGTGGCTGGCCATCCTCACCACGGTCGCTATGGGCGTGGGTCTCTGGATGGGCCGGGGCACCGTGCGCCGCGTGTAGGGCGCCGCCAGGTCGCTCCAGGGCAGAGTGATGGGCGCGGGGGACGGCGGAAGCCGCCCCCGCGCTCGTGCTTAGGGACCGGGCTGCTCGGCGATAGCCCCGGCGAGGAGGCGCTGGGCGGCCCAGCGGGCGACCGCTTGGGCCTCGGCGTCGTCGAGCCCGCAGACGTCCTTCAGCACCACCAGGGTCTCGATGCCCAGGAAGGAGGCGAGGGCGGCCGCCAGGCGGCGGCGCTCCTCCTCGCCGAGGCGCCCGGCCAGGGGCTCGAGGGCGGTCGCCGCCCAGGCGAGCCGCCGGCCCGCGCGGCGCCGGGGCGTCCCCTCGGGCTCGGCAGGCCCCTCGAGGCTCAGGCGCAGCAGCCCCCGGAACGCCGCCTCGTGGGCCGCCACGTAGTCGAGCGTAGCCGCGACCACGGCGTCAAGCCGCGCCTCGGCCGCGTCACCCGCCGCCGCCAAGTAGCCCGGGATGTCTGGCACCTTCAGCTCGAGGGCCGCCTCGGCCAGGAGCAGCTCCTGGGAGGGGAAGTAGCGGTAGGCGGTCGCCCGCGACACGGCGGCCGCGTCGGCCACCTCCGCGACGGTCGGGGCCTGGCCGGACTGGAGCAGCGCCGCCGCCGCCGCGACGATCGCCGCCCGCGTGCGCCGCTTCTGGTTGGTGCGCCCGGTGTCGAGTGAGCTCATATGAGACGATGCTCCGCTTATAAGACAAAAGTCTTATATACAGGCCGTGCCGGCTGTGCTAGGCTATGGCCGTGGCCTCGTGAGACAATCGTATCATAAAAGGAGCCCATCGTGAGCACCTCCACGACCATCGTGCCCGGCACCACGCTGCAGGTTGTGACCGACCTGATCACCGTCCTGGCGACGCCTGAGCAGAGCCAGGGCGCCTACCTGCTCTTCACCAGCCGCACCCTGCCGGGCGCCGGGGTGCCGCCGCACCGCCACGACCAGGAGGACGAGAGCTTCTACGTGCTGCGGGGCACCTACACCTTCCTGCGGGACGGCGCGCCGCTCACGCTCAGCGCGGGCGAGAGCCTGTTCGTACCGCGGGGCACGGCCCATGGCTTCCAGAACAGCGGCGACGCCGAGGCCGAGCTGCTGATCATCACCTCGCCCGGGCGGCTCCATGAGGGCTTCTTCGCCGACCTGGGCATCCCGGTGGGCGCCGGGGGCGAGCGGGTCGGCCCGCCGGCCATCCCCGTGATCGTCGAGACGGCGGCCCGCTACGGGATCGTGATCCTCCCGCCCCGGTAGCGCCGGCGCCGCTCGAGAGACCCGGCCCGCCGACCGGCCCCGCACGCGCCCGCGAGCAGCCGCGCGATGGCCGCGCCGATCGGCTGGCCGGTGGCCTCCTCGTAGTAGCTGAAGCCGGGCGCCCCGTTCACCTCCAGGCAGTACCATTCGCCCTCGGGGGTACAGCGCAGGTCAACCCCGGCCACGGACAGCCCGAGGGCGGCCGTGACGGCGACGCACGCCGCGGCCACATCGTCGGGCAGGGCGCACGCCTCGACGCGCACGCCGTCGGCGTAGCGATAGTCGGCGCCGTCGGCCTCGATCGCGCAGGCCAGCACCTCGGCGCCGACGACGTGGGCCCGGTAATCGCGCCCGGGGATGTAGCGCTGGAGCTGGGTCGGGCAGGCCGCGAGGTCGGCCAGGCGCGCCCGGTCGGCGGGCGCGAGGCGGCGCACGATGCTGCGCACGCCGCTGACGGACTTGTAGACCACGGCGCCGTGCCGCTCCCAGAAGGCCAGGGCGGCGCCCGGGTCCGTTGTGACCAGAGTCTCGGGCACCGCGAGGCCGGCCCGGCGGATCAGCTCGAGCTGGTAGGGCTTGGAGCTGTTGCTGGCCGCCGCGTCGCCGCGGTTGACCACCAGGGCCGGCGTGACCTCGCTCCAGGCCAGGAGGGCCGCCTCGACCGCGTGGGCGTGGCGCCACGCGGGGCTGCCGGGCCCGGCGCGGGCCACGGCGGGCAGCTGCGCCGCCTGGTAGGGCCGGGCGTACAGGGCGCCGACGGCGGCGAGGTCGAGGGTGGCCCCGGGCAGGCGCAAGGCGCCCGCCACCTCCGCTCCCACCTCGAGCTCGACCGCGGTCTCGAGGATGGCCCGCTGGTCGAGCAGCAGCCAGGGCGCGCCGAGACGGTCCAGCTCGGCGCCGACGATCGCCAGGGGGCCCTCGCCGCTCACGCCCCAGAGCAGGGCGAGGGGGGAGGGATGAGGGATGAAGGATGAAGGATGAAGGCCGCGGCGAGGCGCCGCCGTGCTCTGGGCCACCTTTGGCGCGCCGACTGCCATGCCTGACCCTGTGCCGGCGAGTCGCCTGTCGTGCGTGGCGTCATTGCCGGTCAGCAGCTCGGCCAGGGCGTCTGCCACCGCGGGGTCGGCCACGTCCACCCACGGCGCGGCGCCGAGCAGCACGGCGTCGGGCCCGGGCCCGCTGAAGGCGACGGCGAGGGCCTGGGCGCCGGCGGCCGCGGCGAGGCGGCGGGCGTGGCGGCGCAGGGCGGCGTGGGTCTCGCCCAGGCAGCGCTCGCCCACCACGGTCACGAGCGCGGGCGGCGGGCCGGGGTCGGGCGGGGGGCCGCAGGTGGCGCGGCGCAGCGGGCGCGTGGGGGTGCCGAGGCGCGCCGCGGTGTGCGCCCAGCGCTCGGGCCACCACCCGGGGCCGGCGAGGGCGCCGGGTGCGGCGCGGTTAACCACGGGGCAGGGCAGGGCCGCGAGCCAGGCGCAGAGGAAGGCGCTCATCTCGGCGGCCACGTAGGCCCGGTCCTCCGGCGCGATGTGCGGCAGCTCGTCGGCGGCGACGGCGGGCAGGCGGGTGAGCACGCCGCGGATCGCCGCCGTGGGCACCGGGCTGCCCGCCACCATCGCCATGCCGTCGGGCGACCCCGAGGTATGGCGCCAGCCCGCCACCGAGAGGCCGGCGGGGGTCAGCACCTGGGCCCCGTGGGTCGCCCAGCGCGCCGCCAGGGTGGGCGCGTCGCGGTCGAAGCGGCTGGCGAGGATCAGGATCATCGCCCCTGGCCCCCGCCGCCCTGACCCTTGCGCCCTTTGCGCCGCCCGCCCTGGCCGCCGGCCTCACCCTCGGGCGGGGGCTCCTCGTCGCCCTGGCGTCCGCGCCGGCGCGCCGGCCGCCTCGCTCCCTCGTCGCCCGTTGGGGCAGGCTGCTCCTCGCCGCCCTCGTCCGCCTCGGGTCGCGCCTCGCCGAGCGCGCTCTCGCCCACGGGCGGGCGCTCCTCTGGCCTGATGAAGGAGCGGCCGGTGGCCAGCATGCGCTCGAGCTCCTCGACGCGGGCGGCGAGCCTGGCGAGCGGGTCGTCCCCCTCGGGGGCGCCGCCGAGCACCGGCTGGACGCCGCCGCGGGGCAGGATGATCCCGCCGCCGGTGTCGCGCACCTTGTCGCGCACCTTCTCGATCGGCTCGTCCCTGATGTCCTTGGTGTCCTTCTCCTTTAGCTCCTTGGTGTCCTTCTCCTTGGTGTCCTTGCCCTCCTTGGTGTCCTTCGGCTTGGGCGAGACGGTCAGGGCGGCCTGGCGCGGCGGGCGCAGGCCCTCCTGCGCGGCGGCGACCGTCACGGTCGCCGAGCCGCTCACGGCGCTGGTGCGGACCTGGAAGCTGGCCGCGGTCTGGCCCGCCGCGATCGTCACCGAGCCGGGCAGGGTGGCCACGCTCGTGTTGCTGCTGGTCAGGGTGATCGCGGTGGCGCGCGGCGCCGGCCCGCTCAGGGTGACCGTGCCGGTGACCGTGTTGCCGCCGATCACCGAGGCGGGGCTGAGGGTGAGGTTGCCGAGGCCGACCTCGACGGTCAGGTCGGCGGCGACGCTGGCCGCGCCGATGCTGGCGGTCAGGGTCACGACCTGCTGGGCGTTGACCGGCGCGGCGCTCACCTGGAACTGCGCGCTGCTCTGTCCAGCCGGCACCGTGACGCTCTGGGGGATCTGGGCGACGGGGCTGCCGGCCGCCAGGCTCACGGCGATGCCGTTGGCGGGGGCCGGGCCGCTCAGCACGATCCTGGCCGTGGTGCTCATCGTGCCGATCACGCTGGCCGGGCTGAGCTCGAGCCGCTGGGGGATGGGCGGCTGGACGACGATCGTGTCGGCGGCCTGGGAGGTGCCGAGGCGCGCGCTGACCGTGACCGTTGTGGCCGTGGCCACCGGGGCCGTGTTGATCGCGAAGGTGGCGCCGTTGGCCCCCTCGGCCACCACCACACTCTGCGGCACGCTCACGGCGGGGTTGTCGCTCGAGATGGCCAGCTGGGCGCCGCCCGCCGAGGCCGGGATGGTCAGGGTGACGCTGCCCTGGGTGGCCGCCCCGCCGACGACGGTCTCGGCCTCGATCACCACCTGGTCCACCAGGGGCGAGAGGTTGGTCGGCGCGATCAGGTAGAACCAGAGCTCGAAGTCGCCGCCGCGGCGCCCGTCGCCCGTGGGTAGCCGCAGGTGCACGCTGACGTCCTCGGGGTCGAGGCCGGGCTGGCCGAAGGTCTCGCCGTCGAGGTAGAGCCGCGCCCCCCTGCTGTCGCTCCAGATGAAGTTGCCCCTCGCTCGCAGGCGGGCCAGCAGCCGCGCCTCGCGCCCGATGCGCTGGAAGATCTGCACGATGCCGGCCTGGGCCGCCTCGCTCGGCCGCCAGAAGATCACCTCGTCGCGCTCGCCGGCGCTGGCCAGGTCGCCGTCGAGGGTCAGGGGCAGGGTGCCCACCCGCGGCGCCCCCCAGAGCTGCTGGTCGGCATCGCTGGTCGGGAAGGGCACCTCCAGGGTCACGCTGACCACGGGCTTGCCGAGGATCGAGAGCTTGCGGATCGGCTCGCTGCAGACAAGCTGGACGCCCTGGGCCAGGTCGTCGGCGTGCACGTCGCCGTCGTTGGCGAGCTCCAGGGCGGCGCCGACGCCGGTGCGCACCGCGTTGAGGCGCACGGCCCGCTCGGCCAGGGGCAGGAAGGGGATGCGGTAGTCGGCCTCGATCACCAGGCCGGGCAGCTCGCCGCCGGCGAGCCAGCGCACCAGGGCCAGGGGGCAGTAGCCGCGCTCGATGCCACGGGGCGGGGCCGCGGCCAGGGGCTCGACCGAGCCGTCGGCGCTGCGCGCGGCGAACTGCCAGTAGTCGCCGGGCCGCAGGTCGGCCCCGCCGAAGACGACGCGCACGCCGTCGCCGAGGTTCAGCTCGGGCGTGGCGATGTCGCCGCGGCCCGCGCTGGCGATGCCCTGGCCGTCCCAGCGGCGCAGCTTCAGGTGGCGGTCGAGCTGGTAGCCGCTTGGCAGCGGGTCGGCCAGGGTGACGGTGAAGCGGTCGGGGTCAGGGTCGCCGTCCAGGTAGGTCAGGTGCCCGCTGGCCGGCCCGAGGTCGCTGGCGTCGTCGCCGACCTCCACCAGGTCGAGCTCGCGCAGGGCCGTGGCCTCGTCGCGGCCGAGGGCGGCCAGGGTCAGGGTGAAGCGGTCGGCCGAGACCGCCGTCACGGCGACGGCGAAGGCGGCGTTGTCGCGCGACCACTTGAAGCGGGCCGCGCCGCCGATCACGGTCGCGCCGCGGGCCCTGGAGTAGCTGTTGCGCAGCCCGCTCGGGGTCTCGTCGCTGCCGATGGGGGTGACCAGGGCGATCGAGCTGGTGGTGCTGGCCGCGGAGTCCACGAAGACCGTCTCGGTCTGCCCGTCGTCGTCGAGCAGGGTGACGGTGCCGGCGCGGCGCAGGGCGCTCAGCTCGGGGGGCGTGAGGGTGACGGCCAGGGTCGTCGCGCCGGCCGGGGCGTCCTGGCGCAGCGCGCGGCTGAAGGCGAAGCCGCCGACGTGCAGCGTGGCGCCGCGGGCGGTGGTGTAGCCGGCGGCCACGGGGAAGGCGAGCTCGACGCGGCCGGCGCCGCCGCTGTTCTGGGCCGAGGCGACGACCACCTGCTCCTGCCCGTTGGTGTCGAAGAGGGTCACGGGGCCGGGGCCGCCCAGGGCCTCGATCTGCTGCGGGGTGAGGGGCGCGGCGAGGCGCAGGCTGCGGCCGCCCGCCGCGACGTTGGCGGCCAGTTCCAGGTCGAAGACCAGCTCGCCGCCGCCGAGCACGTCGCCGGGGCTGTGGACCTCGACTCGGTAGAGGCGGTTCTCGCGCCCGCTGAAGAGGGCCGGGTCGGGCATGCGACAGGGGTCGAAGGGGCGACCATCGGCGGGCTGGAGCGTGGTCAGGGTGCCGCGGCCCAGGGCCAGCAGCAGGGCGCGGGCCTCGCTCGAGCTGAGGGGCGGCGTGCCGGGCGCGAGGGGCAGCAGCTTGACCTGGGCGACGGTGCGCAGCCTGGTGGTGGTGTCGGGGCCGCCCAGGGCGACCTCGCGCAGCTCCTCGTCCTCGAGGTAGGTGACGTGGCGCTGCCAGGTCTCGAGGTAGACCAGGGCCCGCAGGTCGCTGGCGCCCACGGGGAACTGGGGCGCGGGGGCGCCGGGGAAGTCGGGCTGGGCGAAGTAGCTCACGCTGGCGTCGAGGCGGCAGAGGGCGCCGCCGACGTAGCAGTGGCCCTCGGGGCCGGGCCCGCCCCTGATCAGGAAGTCGAAGGCGCGGGGCGGGGCGCCGGCCGGCGGGGGCTCGATGCGGAAGGCGGTGCCGGGGTCGGGCACGCCGCACACGCCGACGATGTCGCGGGCGTAGGCCCGGTCGAGGAACAGCCTGGTCTGCAGCTCCTCGTTCCAGTCGGCCTCGAGCCAGACGCGCCCCTGCTGGTGCAGCACGCCGTCGTAGTGCTTCGCCGGGTCGAAGGTCAGGCGGGCGAAATCACCCTTCATAAGCGTCTCCCATCGGCGGGGCGCACGCCGCCGCAATGCAAGGCCGAGGAACAACTACGGCTCGGCCGGAGGAGCTGCACGTTTTACCACGAAGGCCACGAAGAGCGCGAAGGGAGGAAAGACGCTCTGCCGCCAGGTGCTCTTCCCAGCCCCTCGTGCGGCTCGCCCACGCTCGTTCGGCACGGCCAGGCACAAGCCCTTCGCGGCCTTCGTGCGCTTCGTGGTAAAAAAACGATTCGTCCATATCCCTCAGCCTTCGGTGGGCGGCGATCAGGTCTCCCCGATGACAATGGCGTCGAGGCCGGCGGGCAGGAACTCGCGGAGCTTGGCGGCCTGGTTGGCCAGGCGGGTGGCGGCGCGGGCGCCGGCGAAGGCGCCGATCTCGGCCTCGCCCTCGCTCGCGGCAAGCAGCTCGGGCGGCGTGGCGGCGGCGAGCTGGGCGTAGTCGGGCCGCCCGAAGCGGCGGGCGCCGAAGCGCGGGGGCAGGCAGCGGGCGCCCGGCGGCGTGGCGGCGGCCTGGGCGTCTGTGGGCAGGCACTGGTAGCGGCGCGGCAGGGTGGAGCCCAGCTCGTAGCGGCAGAAGCGCAGGCTGCCGGCCTGCTGGTCGTCCACCGCGGCGAGCTCGTCGAGCAGGGACTCGCTGGCGTGCAGCACGTCGCAGCGCACCACGCCGAGGACGGTGGCGCGCTCGAGCTGCACGGTCTGGGCGGGCGGGGCGGGCGCGCCCTCCTCGCCCGGCGGGCCGCCGATGGCCAGCCCGCCCTGGCGGTCAACGACCGTGTCGGCCACCAGGAGGTGCTCGACGCCGGGGCCGAGGCGCAGGGCGCCGCTAATGCAGCGGCAGAGCAGGTAGCGCGGGGGCCCGCCCGCCGGCGGGTCGGCCGTGGCCACCAGGGCCGCGCCGCCGGCCAGCGGGTCGAGGGTGCAGCCGGTCAGCTCCAGCCGACCCACGGGGGCCTCGACCACGAGCGGCCCGCCGCTGAGCAGCAGGCCGCTCAGGGAGAGGGCGTCGAGGGGCGCGGCGACGCGCAGGCTGGCCGCGGCGGGCGCCCCGTCGGCGCCGTAGAAGGCGAGGCACGGGCGCTGGCCCTCGGCGGCGCGGACGGTCAGGCTGCCCAGATCCGCCCGGTCGATCACGACCGGCTCGGCGGATAGGTAGGTCGCGCTGTCCACGATCTCGATCACCTCGCCAGGTTCGGCGGCGGCCAGGGCCTCGGCGAGCGTCGCGTGGATGCGCTCGCGCGGGATGGGCGGGCCTGGGGGCCGGGCGTCGCCGGAGGCGGCCACCAGGCGGGTCGCCGGGGGCTCGCGCTCGAGGCGCCGGTCGAAGCTGCGGGCGCCGACGCGCTCGGCGAAAGCCTCGGTGTAGCTGACGGTCAGCTCGCCCGCGCCGATGGCGGGGTCGCCCGGGGCCAGGGCGAAGCGCCCGCGCTCGGGGTCGAGGCCCAGCTCGCCGGGGCGCAGCAGGGCCGCGCGCTCGGGCCGGCAGAGGTCGAGGGCCACGGCGCGGCGCTGGCGCAGCGGCCACTCGCCGGGGATGGGCAGGGCCTGCCCTGCGGCGGCCCGGGCCAGGGGCAGCCCGCCGAGGGAGCCCTGGCGCAGGAGCTGGAGCCGGCCCGCGCCGTCGCCCGGGGCGAAGTAGGTGCTGCCGTCGGCGGCCACGAGCACGCGCACGCCCTCGGCGGGCGCGCCGCGCAGCCCCGGCAGGTAGACAAGGAGGCTGCGCCCGGCGCGGCCTGTCAGGACCAGCTCGGCCGGCGGCAGGTCTGTCGCACCGGCGAGGGGCCTGATCAGCACGGCGAGGAACAGGGGGCCCTGCTCGGGCAGGTCGTCGGCCAGGGCGGCCTTGCTCGGGCCATAGGTGAGGGCCGGCCAGCGGCTGGGCACCTCCAGGTCGGGGTAGGTCGTGCGCGAGCCTGTCTGGGTCACGGTGGCCAGGGCGCCGAGGGGCTGGAAGGCGCCGCTGAACAGCTCGGCCTGGAGCAGGGCGCCCGCCCCAGCGTAGCGGCCCGGGTCGGCGAGGCGCATGGCCCCGGGGCCGCGACCGAGGGCGCCCGCGGCGGGGGCCGGCTCGACACTCGCGCTCAAGGGGCGCGGCGGGGGGACCCCGGCCCCCCCCGCGGGGGGGGGGGGGCTCGGCCCCCGGGGCCC
>DAOLDO010000160.1:0-9843 GCA_035327325.1 Chloroflexaceae bacterium
CCGAGGTCGCCATGGATGAAGTGACCGGCGGGCACGTTCCGGCGAGCCAGGTCGATCTGCGCCGCGGAGATGTCCACTCCGGTGACGTGGTGTTCCTGCGCGACGCGGAGGGCGACCGGGTCGCCCGTGCCGCAGCCCAGATCCAGCACCATCGAGCCGGGGGGAAGCTGGGCGAGCAGCCGCTCAAGCCAGCGCGCCCGGGTCCAGGTCGTCTCGCCCTCTAGCCGGGCGTAGGCGCCGGCCACCTGGTCATACCCCTCGGCGACAATCTGCTTTGGTGTTCGCGGTTCAGCCTCGCCTGCCCACAGAACCTCCACTCACCACGCGCGTGCCTTCAACTTCCCTTCCCCAAACACAAGCGTCGCTCGCAGCTGCCTACAGGGCGCTCACAGACCTGGGTGCGCCCGAGTGAAGGCTGGGCTGTCGCCTGAACTGCCGGCCTTTGTTGTATCACGCGCGGCCTGAACGGCGCAAGGCTTTGTCACCGCCGGGGAGGGGCTCACGTGCGACGACCCGCATTCCGCCCTCAAGCGCCACCTCATGTGGAGCGGCGCCTTCGAAGGAGACGTGCTGAAAGGACAGCGGAAGCCCCATGGCCAGGAAGAAGTTCGAGTAGTCCTGCAGGTGGAAATGGAGATGGGGCTCGGTGGAATGGCGGGAGTTGCCGCAGCGGCCGATCAGCTCGCCGCGGGCGACCTGCTGGCCCACGCGCACCACAATCTGTTCGGGAACGAGGTGGGCCAGCACGCTGTACTCGCCCTCAGAGTGGCGGATCACCACGAAGTTGCCGCGGAAGTCGGCGCTGAGCCAGTTGATCCAGCCGGAGCCGGGCGCGGGCGCGTCGCGCACGCGCACCACGACACCATCGGCAGGGGCGACGATCGGCTGACCATAGGCGTGATACTCCGCGACCCGCTCGCCCTGGCCCTCAGGGTTTCGTCGCCCGCTCTCGTCGGCGACGACGAAGTCGTAGGCGTAGCGCTGGGCGAGGACATCCCAGGAGTGAGAGGTCTCAGGCGTCACACCGCCTTTGTAGACGAGCCACGGCCCCTGGACGGGCAGGGTATAGGTGGCCGCGGTGCAGTATGTCGCAAGCTGATCGTGCCGCCCCCGCCAGCGCAGCCACGCCAGCCCTTGGCCACCAACCTGGAGGAGCAGCTGCGCGAGCTGGAGCGGGTTCAGCAGTGTCAGCAGCGACGAGGCGAGGTAGCGCCCCATGAACCACCCCGGGCCGCGGCGCTCGGCAGGGCCGGGAAGAGGGAGCTCAGAGCGCTCTGGCTTCGCCTCGGCTGCCTGTGGTTGCAGCAACCGCACGAGCCAGCCTGTGACCAGCAGGACGACGTAGACGAGGCCGTCCAGCGCCAGCGGACGCAGCGGAGCCAGGGTCCGGTGCAGCGTCCCCAGCAGTCCGACCAGCCCGAGATAGGCCAACCAGATAGGCCGCGGTCGCCAGAGGCGGCGCCGTGGCAGATGTTGCTCGTCGCTCGCCATCGCCGGTGGCCTTCTCATGGTGAGTGCCACGCTGAGGATAGCTGCCATCCCACCTGAGAGCCAGGGGCGCACTCCCCGTGTTGAGGGAGATTTCCCTGAATGCCGTCCCGCCCTGCGATTGATGACGCAGCAGCGGACGTGATGTATGCTGCCAGATGACCTGCGCCGTGCATCAGGAGGTGCCCGATTAGTAACGTTCCGCCCCTTCACCATCGATGACTATCCGGCCCTTGCCGAACTGTGGCAGCTCGCCTGGGACGAGCTACGGACGGCGACCAGCCTTTAGGCCGCCGACGCTGACGTTCCAGCCCACGGGCTCCAGGTGCGGCTTGTCGTGGAGCAGGATGACCGGCCCGTGCTCATCGGCGGCTACTCCGAGACGCCCTGGTTCCCCGCACCCGACAAATAGTTTCTCTCCTGCCTCGTCCACCCGGCCTACCAGGGCTGCGGTCTGGGGAGCAGCTGGTATCGGCACATCAAAATACTATATCTCGTACGGTTCATCACTGATGACCTAACTAATGCCGAAATAATTATGCACAACGCCGCTACAATCCTATTTGTTCCGTCCGGTGTCGTTCACGTTTGGCTACTTCGATTCTGATAAACTCTGGAAGGTAGGACGGCGTACAGTTTTTGGCAACACGTTCGTCCTTGTAGAGCCCCAATGCTTCTCCAAGTTTGATACACCTGGAGCGAAATTCAGGCTCATGAACACCTATTTGGCCAGCGCAGAAATTCATTGCCCATTGAACTTCGGGTTCGGCATGAGCCATAGTGTTTTCCAGGGAATCAAGCAAGTTTGCGCTATTATCGGGCGGAACTTGCCCTGTCCAGCGCAAGCGAGCTTGGTGATACCAGAACCAGCGACGCAGAATTGGAGACGGATTCGTCTCCCATGTCGCGATCAGGGAGACAAGTTTCTTGTCCTTGGTTAGCTGGTTTGCTAACAGCCAGTCAGCCAGTTGGTTGCGTTCCTTCGTGTCATGCCGGAGCATATCAGCTGCAAGTTGATCGATCACATTTTCGGCGAGGAGCTTCGTATCAAAGATGAGGATCGCGAGCAGACGCGGGCGGCAGCTGGTCGAACAAGCGCAGCCCATCGCCGAGGAGCCTGGAGACGAGATGGAGCTGGATCTCGTCGACCAGACCGGCGCTCAGAAGTTCCCGCGCCGTCTGGGCGCCGCCCGCGATGCACACGACCTTCTCGCCGGCGACCGCCTGGGCCTCTGCCAGGATGCGCTCGATCGTGGGAACGAAGGAGAAGGTTACCCCGCTGTTGGTGACTGGCGGCCGGACCGTCCGGGTCAGGACGAAGTGCGGCACCTTGTAGGGCGTCTCGAAGCCCTCGGGCTGCTCGCCAAACGCCCGCCGGCCAAGCACCATCGCCCCGATGCTCCCGAGCAGCTCGTCGATCACCGCGGGCGCACTCCCCTCCGGCGCGAAGTACCAGTCGTGCAGCCCCGCGTCCTCGCCGCTTGGCCCCGCGACGAAGCCGTCGAGTGACATCGCCATATCGATGACGAGCTTGCCCATTACCGCCTCCTCCTGCTAATGTCCGGCGCTGACACGCTCAGCGGTTACGCTCGGCGAAGGCCAGGCCCTGGTCGGCGAGGGCCTCGCGGAGCAGCCGGATCGCCTTGGGGCCGACGCCGTGTAGCCGTAGCAGCTCGGCCTCACTGACCGATGTGAGCTGGGCGAGCCGGGTGTAGCCGGATAGCGCGAGCACCCGCCGTGCGGTCCTGCCAATGCTCCTCGGCAGCTCGCTCTCGGGTTCGTGGCCGGTATCGTCACTCATCCTGGCATCCCCGCAGCGGCAGCCGGCTGTATTGGCGCGTCGAGAAAGGGGGTGACGACAGCGGCCAGCAGCGGCGAGGCGAAGATGTCGTAGTGGGTCGTTCCGGGCAGGATGGCCAGGCGCGAGGCCGGCATCTTCGCACGGTCCCAGCCGGCGTCCTCCTTGCCGCCGCCAAGGAGTCCGAAGAACTCCACCATGTGTGTGGGCGAGATACTGTCGGCATCGCCGTAGACCAGTAGGGTGGGGATGCGCAACGCCCCCACCTTACTCGTCAAGTCGTAGTCCTGGCGCAACGAATCGCCTATCTTGTCGAGCAGCGCCGGAAACTGTGTCGGATCCGGGGCGATCGCGCTGTAGGCCTGGTACTGCGGCGACTCGCGCATGAATGGGGCAGCCGCGGCGCCCACCTGCCCCATGGCGGCGACCACCCCCGGGTACCAGCCATCCCGCCGAAATGGAACCGAGACGAGCACGAGCCGACGGACGAGCGCCGCGTGCTGAAGCGCGGTTCGCAGTGCGACACCGCCGCCCATCGAGTACCCCATCAGATCCACCTGTGCGAACCCCAGGTGGCGGACCAGGGCGGCGATATCGTCGGCCATCAGCTCCAGCCGGAGCGGGCGGTCGATATCGGCAGTGCGGCCGTGGCCCTGGAGGTCCACTGCGATCACCTGCCGCCCCTGGGCGAGGCGGGGGAGCAGCTCGCCGAACATTTCGGTCATCCCGAGCCCACCGTGCAGCAGCACGAGCGGCTCGCCCGTGCCGTGGATCTCGTAGTACAGCTGCAGGCCATTCACCGGGGCGTAGCCCGAGCGAGGCGTTTCGTCTGCCATCATCGTCCTTTCTGGTCGCTGCCACGCGCCACGGCCCGTGCCGGAGCCTGGGGCGTACAGCCACGGCAGGAGTGCCGGTTCATCAGATAGTCGTCTGACCATGGCGCGGATCGACAGGCGGCGCGAAACACGCGTCCTCTTCGGGCGACTCTGCGGACACGCTGTGGACACCCGCGCTCCCTACGATCACCGCGGCTAGCCGCAGCAGCTCCTCACGCAGCGCGGGTGGCTCGTGAACCACGAACGGCAGCTTGCAGGCGACGAGGAACTGCGCGATGTCGGCCAGCTCACCGTACTGCGTCGTGAAGCGCACACCTCCGGGCGTCTCCTCGAAAGAGCCGTAGCTTGCGGGTATCTGCTGCCGCACCCGAGGGAGAGGCGCCTGGAACTCCACCACGATCGGTCGCGTTGCCGTCGGTCGCCCGAGCTGCGTGGCGATGTAGGCCTCGGCGTCGAAGGCGCCGTCAGGCACGAACAGCTCATCGATCACCCACAGCCCCTCGACCCGGTCGAGCCGAAACAGGCGGTAGTCCCGGCGCAGACAGCAGTACGCTGCCAGATACCAGCGTCCCCACCATCCAGCGAGGCGGTAGGGCTCAACCGAGCGCCGCGTCGCTACGTTCTCCCGTGAGCGGTAGTTGAGCTCCGCCCGCCGGCGCAGCTGGATCGCCTCGCTCAGTTCGATCAGCAGCCTCGCCTGGGGGCGCGTGTCCTGGTCGCCCGACGAGAGCACGAGGTTGGCCGCCACCGCGCTGAGCCGCTCGCGCGCCCGCAGCGGCAGCACCCGCAGCACCTTGGCCAGCGCCCCCTCGACCGCCGTCGTGGGCTGCCCGAGCTCCAGCCAGGCCGTGCCGAGCAGCCCGAGCACCACGGCTGTGGCCTCCTCCTCGCTGAGCATCAGCGGGGGCAGCTTGAAGCCGGGCCGCAGCCGGTAGCCACCGCCCGGACCGCGCACCGCCTCGATCGGCATGCCCATGTCCTGCAGCATCGTGATGTAGCGGCGCACGCTGCGCGGCTCGACCTCCAGCCGCCGAGCGAGCGCGTCGCTGCTCAGCACTGGGTGAGCCTGCAGCAGCTCCAGGATAGTGAGCAGCCGGGTCGTCGGGTGGTACATCGCAGGCACCTGCTTGTTGAAGAGTAGCGGACCGATTATAACCGCTACTCCTCCTAGACTGCGTGTAACGGAACCATATCCAGGACGAGGAGCGTATGCAGGAGTTCAAGCCCTTCACAATTGCCGTCCCCCAAGCCGACCTGGACGACCTACAGGAGCGACTGGCCCGCACGCGCTGGCCCGACGAGCTGCCCGGCGTGGGCTGGAGCTACGGGGCGTCGACCGGCTATGTGCGCGAGCTGGCCGACTACTGGCGCACGCGCTATGACTGGCGCGCCTGGGAGCGACGGCTCAACCAGTACCCGCAGTTCACCACCACCATCAACGGCCAGAACATCCACTTCCTCCACGTGCGCTCGCCCGAGCCCGGGGCGCTGCCGCTGATCCTCACCCACGGCTGGCCGGGGTCGGTGGCCGAGTTCCTGCCGCTCATCGGGCCGCTGAGCGACCCGCGGGCCCACGGCGGCGAGGCGACCGACGCCTTCCACCTGGTGATCCCCGCGATTCCGGGCTTCGGCTTCTCGGGGCCGACCCGCGAGCCGGGCTGGGGCGTACGGCGGACGGCGCACGCGTGGGCGGAGCTAATGCGCGGGCTGGGCTACGAGCAGTACGGTGCGCAGGGCGGCGACGCCGGATCGCTCATCTCGCCGCTCCTGGGGGAGCTCGAGCCCCAGCGCGTCGTCGGCGTTCACCTCAACGCACTGGTGCCGACGACAGCTTCGCCCACAGACGAGGCCGAGCTCGAGGGGCTTACGGAAGCCGAGCTGAGCCGTCTGGCTGGCCTGGAGCGTTGGGAGGAGTATTCGGGCTACGCGGCGATCCAGGGCAGCCGGCCGCAGACCCTGGCCTACGCCCTGGTTGACTCACCGGTTGGTCAGCTGGCGTGGTATAGCGACTGGTACGCGGCCCACGGCGAGAAGGTCGGCGTGCTCGACCCGGACCTCATCCTCACCAACGTGATGTTCTATTGGCTCACCGGGACGGCCGGGTCGGCGGCCCGCTTCTATAAGGAGATGGCGGACGTATGGGAGCCCCACGAGCGCTTCACCACGCCGACGGGAGTTGCGGTCTTCCCCGGCGACCCATCGGTGCGCCGCTTCGCCGAGCGCGAGCACACCGTCGTGCACTGGTCAGAGTTCGACCGCGGCGGCCACTTCGCGGCAATGGAGGCGCCCGACCTGCTGGTTGCCGATCTGCGACAGTTCTTCCGCCGCTTTCGTCAACCGGCTGGCATGGACCGTGAGTAGCCAGGGTTCGGGCAGCGGGATTGAGCCGTGGCTTCCCCGGGGCGCGAACATCGCGCCCCTGACGGCATCGGCACTGGTGTGGTTGATCGCGGCGATCTTTGAGCCAGGCGTCAGGCAATCACCCAACAGAACTGGCCTGCCAGGCCCACAATCAGCCTAAGGTCGGAGCGCACAGCCGTTGAACCGGCCCCGGCAACCCTGGTATACATCAGGAGGGTTTCCGCTCGCCTACCCGGTGCGCCTATGGCCGCTCGCCCGCTCCGCACACGAGACATCGCCCGCGCCCTCGGCGTCCACGTCAACACGATCAGGCTCTACGAGGCCTCGGGCTACCTGCCGGCCATTCCCCGCGACCCCAACGGCTATCGCCACTACTCCACCCTCCACCTTGAGCAGGCGCGGCTGGTGCAGCTCGCCCTCCAGTGGCCCACTCTCGGCGACCGAACTCTGCTGCTCAACCTCATCACGCGCGCCGCCGACGGCGACCTCGGCATGGCGATGGAGCTGGCCTTCCAGTACCTCGCCCGAGCGCGGGTGGAGCGCACCTACGCCGAGGCGGCGGTCGAGTTCCTCGAGCGCTGGGCGGCGGGGCAGCTCCTCGACACCCACCGCGAACAGGTGAGCATCGGGGCGGCCGCCCGCCAGCTCGGGGTGTCAGTGGATATGCTGCGGGGATGGGAGCGCAACGGGCTGATCGACGTGCCCCGCGACCCGGCCAACCAGTATCGACGCTACGGGGCGGCCGAGTTCGGCCGGCTGCGGGTAATCCGCACCCTGGCCCAGGCCGGCTACAGCCAGATGGCCATCCTCACAATGCTGCGGCAGGTCGACGCCGGCAACACTGCTGACCTGCGCGCCGCCCTGGACCTGCCCCCCGACGAGGCATCGATCTACGCCGTCGCCGACCGCTGGCTCACCACCCTTGGCGAGATCGAGGGCCGCGCACAGGCCGTGATCCGCCAGGTCGGCCGCCTGATCGAGCTCGCCCACGCCGGGTAGCCCGGCCCTCTCGCCCAAACCCTCCAACAGGGTTCCAGCCCGGTATGCTGGCACCTGCACGGGCGCAGATGGGGCGCCCGGCGAGCGAGGGAAAGGGGTGGGCATGGCGATGATCCAGACGGAGGGGCTGACACGCCACTTCCGGGTGAAGCGCGAGACGGTCGAGGCGGTGCGCGGTGTCGACTTGATGGTGGAGGCCGGCGAGGTCGTGGCGCTGCTCGGCCCCAACGGCGCAGGGAAGAGCACGACGCTGCGCATGCTGACCACGCTGCTGCCCCCGACGGCGGGCACGGCGACGGTGGCGGGATGCGACATCCGGCGCGACCCGGCCGAGGTGCGCCGGCGGATCGGGGCGATCGGGCAGGGCAGCGGCGCCGGCCACGGCCAGTTTGTGCGCGACGAGCTGCTGACCCAGGGGCGCTGCTACGGGCTGAGCCGCGCGGCCTCGCGGCGCCGCGCCGACGAGCTGCTGGCCTCGCTCGACCTGGAGCCTCTGGCGAAGCGCGCCGCCGGTACGCTCTCGGGCGGCCAGCGCCGGCGCCTTGACATTGCCCTCGGCCTCGTCCACCGGCCCGAGCTGCTCTTCCTCGACGAGCCCTCCACCGGGCTCGACCCCCAGAGCCGGGCCAACCTGTGGAGGCACATCGTCCGGCTGCGTGAGGAGCACGGCACCACGATCGTGCTGACCACCCACTACCTCGACGAGGCCGACAGCTACGCCGAGCGGGTGCTGATCATCGACTACGGCCGCGTGATCGCCGACGACACCCCCGGCCGCCTGAAGGCCGAGCTGGCACAGGACTGCGTCAGGCTCACCCTCCGTGAGCCGGCGGAGGATGAGCGTGCGGCGGCGCTGGCACGCAGGTTACCAGGGTTGTCTGCCTCAACCGGCGCGGGCGGCCGCCTGGAGTTGCGAGCCGGCGATGGGCCGGCGGCCCTGCCCGAACTGCTGCGCTGCTTTGAGGCGGACGGCATCGCCGTAGCGACGGCCGAGGTGACCAGGCCGACCCTCGACGACGTCTTCCTCGCCCTGACCGGCCGCAGCCTGCGCGAGGCCGACGGTGACATCGGAACCCTCGCCTAAAGGAGGCTCACGTGAAGCTCGTCGACGACACGCTGATTGTGATGGTGCGCGAGCTGCGCCCAACCCTGCGCGACCCCTTTTCGCCAGTCTTCAGCCTGGGGCAGCCGCTGGTCTTTCTCGGCCTCTACGGCCCCCTGCTGGGGAGCGTCACCGGCGTGGGCGAAGGCTCGCCCTGGCAGTGGTTCATGCCGGGCATCCTGGTGATGGTCGGGCTGTTCAGCACCTCGATGGTCGGCTCGAACCTGCTCTACGAGATGCAGACGGGGGCCCACGAGCGGCTGCTGGTCACGCCCCTCAGCCGTTCGGCGCTGATCGTCGGGCGGGCGCTCAAGGAGCTGGTGCCGCTGGCGGTGCAGGCCGTGGTGATCGTGCTCGCCCTGCTGCCCATCGGCTTCCGGCTCTACCCGCTTGGCGCAGCGCTGGGGCTGCTGATCCTGATCGTGTTCGGCGTCGGGCTCGGGGCGCTGTCCTACGCCCTTGCCCTGGCGGTGCGCCGGCAGGAGTGGCTGTTCTGGGCGGTGCAGCAGACCCTGACCTTCCCGCTGCTCATCCTGTCGGGGGTGCTGCTGCCGCTGGAGGGGGCGCCGAGGTGGATGCAGGCCGCGTCGCGGCTCAACCCGCTGACCCCGATCGTCGCCGCCGAGCGGGCCCTCTTCGCCGGCGAGTTGGGCGACCCCGCGGTCGCAGCCGGCGTGCTCACCGCCGCCCTGGTCGCGCTGACCGGCCTCGCCGTCGGCACGGTGATGATGCGCCGCGCCTCCGCCTGAGCGCCAGGTGTGGGCGCCGGGTGATACCACATCACACGCTTGCTATTCCTCGTCACTCCAGCATTGCAAGGGTAGCGAAGGTATTCGATTCGCAATGGCGAGAGCGGTGACAAGGGGTGTGAGTTTGTTTCGACTGAGCCGGCCTATACAACTCTGTTTTCCTTATGGAGGGCTTGAGCCCGCTGAGTTCGCAGCCTGCCGCTGGCTGATCGCGGCGGACCAGGGCGGCGAATGGTTCAGTTCGGCGTCCAGAGCAGTACCACACGTCAGCCGCCACGGGCGCGCGCAGGCCATAACCCTCCAGAAGGGCCACCAACCCGGTATGCTGGCCGTGGATAACCCCCTACCGGAACCCACGAGGTTGTGATGGAACCCACCGCTCAGGCCCGTTTGCTCGAAGGCTGGGTTGCCCGCGAGGCCCTCCCCTTCATGCTTGACCCGCCCGATACGCTCGTCGCCGCCATCGACGCGCTCGTCGCCGCGTTGCCCGCCTCGCTCGAGCTGCTGGGC
>DAOLDO010000161.1:0-9842 GCA_035327325.1 Chloroflexaceae bacterium
GCCGGCGACGTAGAACTTGATCATGCTGACATCGTCGCGGGCGGCCCGCGCGCCGGCGCGCTCGATGCGCCACGCCGCGTGCAGGACCATCAGCCGCGCCGCCTGGATCTCCGCGGCGCACTCGCCGATCCACGCACGGACCAGGTCGCTGTCGGCCAGCCTGCGGCCGACGGGCCGGATCACGCGCTCGCGGGCGCCCCCGCTGAGGCGCTCGAGGGCCCGGTTCCAGAGCACGCCCCTGCCCGCCTCGCCGACCACGGCGACGCCCGTGGCCAGGCCCTCGAGCAGGAGAGCCTGGGCCTCCTGGAGCCGGCGCTGGTGCTCGGCGCTGCCCCGGGCGGCCGTCAGCAGGCGCGCCCGGTGGATGACCACGGCCGCCTCGCTCGAGGCGGTCAGCAGGACGCGCACCTCGTCGGGGGTGAAGGCCCGCTGCTGGGCCGTGTTGATCGCGAGCACGCCGACAATCTGGTCGCCCGCGCGCATCGGCAGGCAGAGGCACGAGACCGAGGCCAGGGCGCTCACCCCCTCGACAAACTCGGGCGGGAGCAGCGGGTCGTCGCGCAGGCAGGGGCTGTAGTAGGGCTGCTGGTGCCGCATCATCCAGGCGATGATGCCGGCGTCGGTGCGCACCGGCATGTCGTAGAGCCACTCCGGCGAGCTACGGGCCGTCTTGAGGTAGAGGAACCGCCCGGACTCGTCGGTCAGGTGGATGGTGCCGAACTGCTCGCCGACCAGGCGCAGGGCCGCGTCGAGGAAGATCTCGAGCAGCGGCTCGAGCTCGGCGGTCGTCTCCAGGGCCTGGCTCAGCTGGGTGAGCAGCTCGAGCTCGCGCAGGCGGGTCCGCACCTGCTCGATCAGGCGCGCGTTCGCCACCAGGCCGGCGATGAAGACGGCGATGGTGGTGACGATACTGATCTGGGCGGGGAAGAGCTGGTGCCGGCGACGGGTGAGCACGTGGACGCAGCCGAGGACCTCGTCCTGGTAGATCAGGGGCGCGCAGAGGCCCTGGCCGATCTCGAGCTGGGCCGGCAGACCGTGGCCGGCGCGGCCGTCGTAGACAAGGGGCTGGCGGGTGCGCAGCACCTCGGCGGCGAGGGAGGCGGGGCCGAGGGCGGCCATGGCCTCGAGGAACCAGTGGGGGATGCCATAGGCGACCTGGAGGCGCAGACCGCCGGCGTCGTCGCGCAGGTAGACGGCGCCCATCTCGAGCTCGAGCAACAGGACCAGGTTGCGCAGGGCCTCCTTCAGGGCGCTGCCGGGGGCGCGGGCGCCCTCCTGGAGCTGGGCGATGAACTGGGTGAGCTGGGGCGCGCCCGGGGCCTGGGCGGCGGGGGCGCGCTCCTCGTAGCGGCTGCGCGTGGCCTTGGAGAGGGCCTGGAGGGCCTCGAGCGAATAGCGGCGGTGGCCGCCCACCGTGCGCTCGGGCACGATCAGGCCGCGCTCCTCGGCCTCGATCAGGGTCATGCGGCTGACCCCAAGATAGTGGCACGCCTGCTTCATCGAGAGGAGCCGCCCACCTTGCGCCATGCCACCCTCCCCGCGACCGGCCACCTCGCCCGTCGCCCACGCATCGTCGGATCTGCATTATAGATCGCGGCAGCGCTCATCGGGCGCCGATCTGTCTAAAAATAGAGGGAATCAATTTGTCGCGCGGGCATCGAGCGGGTATGATGAGCCCATCGTCCGGCGCGGACGCGCGCGCCGGCGCGAGCCAGGATCTTGACTATGCCGCTGCGAGTGCGACCGGGGCGGGGGCCCCGCCGTGAACGGGCCGGCCGGGGGGGCCCATGGGCACCCTAGACGGCCAGGTGGCCCTGGTGACCGGCGGGGCCCGCGGCCAGGGGCGCTCCGACTGCCTGACCCTGGCTCGGGCCGGGGCCCAGATCGTCGCCCTGGACCTGTGCCGCAACCTGCCCTACCCGGGCTACAGCCTCGGCACCCGCGCCCAGCTGGACGAGGTCGTGGCCATGGTCGAGGAGCTGGACCGGCGCGCCCTGGCCGTGGTCGCCGACGTGCGCGACGAGGCCGAGGTGCGCGAGGCCGTCGCCCTGGCCGTGGGCGAGCTCGGGCGGATTGACATCCTGGTCAACAACGCGGCGGTCGCCGGCATGATGCCCTTCTGGGAGATCAGCGGGGCCCAGTGGGACACGGTGCTCGACACCAACCTGAAGGGCCCCTGGCTCGTCGCCAAGCACGTCGCGCCCCACATGATCGCGCGGCGCCGCGGCAAGATCGTGAACATCGCCTCGGTCGGCGGGGTGCGCGGGCAGGGCCATCTGGCCCACTATATCGCCGCCAAGCACGGGCTGGTCGGGCTGACCAGGGCCATGGCGATCGAGCTGGCGCCCTACGGGATCAATGTCAACGCCATCCTGCCCGGCTCGGTGGCCTCGCCCATGCTCGACGGCCTCGCCGAGGAGCTCGGCGCCACGCCCGCCGACGTGCAGCGCCTGTTCGCCACCGACCACCTCTTCCCCCAGGTGATTGACCCCCAGGACGTGGCCGAGGCCATCCTCTGGCTGGTCAGCGATGCCTCGCGCTTCACCACCGGCGCCGCCATCCCCGTGGACGCCGGTTGGACGGCCCACTGAGGGGGCGCGGGCGCGGCCCGCTCAGCCCCAGGACCGATTGACGGGGCGGCGCCCCCCTGCTAGGCTGCCAGCAGAGATAGGAGAACGTTATGTGCGACCGCCGCCACAGCCAGAGCCTTCGCGCCCGCACCCTCGCCCTCGGGCGGGGGCCGTCTGCGCGCGGGGCGTGACACGAGCGCCGCACCGCCTGCAGGCGCCCTCCCCCGCGGGGAGGGCGCTTTTGATTCCGAGGAGACGCCCATGGCCTGGCTCCTTACCCCCGCGGGCCGCCCCCTGGCGCGCCCACGCCCGCACGCGACGGACACTACCAGACGACACAGGGCCCGCCACCCCGGCGGGCGAGGAGCACGACGATGGCAGAGCTGGACATTCACGCGCTGGAGGCCCGCTGGCGGGCCCGCTGGCGGGCCACGGGCCTGCACAGCACCGACCTGGATGGCGCCCGGCGGCCCTTCTACAACCTGATGGAGTTCCCCTACCCGAGCGGCGAGGGCCTGCACGTCGGCCACGTCTACACCTACGCCGGCGCCGACGCCCTGGGCCGCCTGCGGCGCATGCAGGGCTACGACGTCTTCCAGCCCATGGGCTTCGACGCCTTCGGCATCCACTCCGAGAACTACGCCCTGAAGGTCGGCGCCCACCCCGCCGCCCTGATCCCCGCCAACATCGCCCGCTTCCGCGACGAGCAGCTGGCCCGCCTGGGCTGCGCCTTCGACTGGTCGCGCCAGCTGAGCACCACCGACCCCGCCTACTACCGCTGGACCCAGTGGCTGTTCGTGCAGCTGTTCAGGGCCGGGCTGGCCTATCAGGCCGAGGCGCCCGTCAACTGGTGCCCCCGGGACCAGACCGTGCTGGCCAACGAGCAGGTGGTCGGCGGGCGCTGCGAGCGCTGCGACACCCCCGTCGAGCGGCGCGAGCTGCGCCAGTGGTTCTTTCGCATCAGCGCCTACGCCGAGCGCCTGCTGGACTACGGCGGCGGCGACTTCCCCGCCGACTGGGTCGCCCGCCAGCGGGCCTGGATCGGGCGCAGCGAGGGCGCCGAGATTGATTTCGCCGTGGCGGGCGAGGCCGAGCCGGCGACGGTGTTCACCACCCGCCCCGACACTCTGTTCGGCGCCACCTTCCTGGCCCTGGCGCCCGAGCACCCCCTGGCCGAGCGGATCGCCGCCCCCGAGCGGCGCGCCGCGGTGGCCGCCTACATCGCCGCGACCCGCAACCGGCCCGAGCGCGAGCGCACCGTCGGCGCCGACAAGACAGGCGTCTTCACCGGGGCCTTCGCCGCAAGCCCGGCCGGGGGGGCGCCCGTGCCGATCTGGGTCGCCGACTACGTGCTGCCCCATGGCGGCGGCGCCGTGATGGGCGTGCCGGCCCACGACGAGCGCGACCACGCCTTCGCCCTGAGCTTCGGCCTGCCCGTCGCGCCAGTGGTCGCCCCGCCGGGCGGCGCCCCGCTGCCCTACACGGGCGAGGGCGCGCTGGTCGGCTCGGGGCCGTTCAGCGGCATGGACAGCGGGGCGGCCCGCGGGGCGATCGTCGCCTGGCTGGAGGGGCGCGGGCGGGGCCGGGGCACGGTCCGCTACCGCCTGCGCGACTGGCTGATCAGCCGCCAGCGCTACTGGGGCCCGCCCATCCCGATCGTCCACTGCGCGCGCTGCGGCGCCCAGCCCGTGCCCGAGGAGCAGCTGCCGGTGCTGCTGCCCCACGTCGAGGCGTTCCGCCCCACCGGCGTGGCGCCCCTGGCCGCGGTGCCCGAGTTCGTCCACACAAGCTGCCCCGGCTGCGGGGGGCCGGCCGAGCGCGAGACCGACGTCAGCGATACCTTCCTGGACTCGGCCTGGTACTTCCTGCGCTACCCCTCGACCGACCGCGACGACGCCCCGTGGGACCCGGCGCGCACGGCCCGCTGGCTGCCGGTGGACCAGTACGCGGGCGGGCCCGAGCACACCACCATGCACCACCTGTACGCCCGCTTCATCGCGCGGGCCCTGTACGACCTGGGACACCTGCCGTTCGAGGAGCCGTTCAAACGCCTGCGGCTGCATGGCACGATCACCCGCGACGGGGCCAAGATGTCGAAGAGCCGCGGCAACGTCGTCTCGCCCGACGGCTACATCGCCCGCTACGGCGCCGACGTCACCCGCATGTACATGCTGTTCCTGGGGCCGTGGGAGGAGGGCGGCGACTTCAGCGACAAGGGCATCGGCGGGGTCGCCCGCTTCGTCGGGCGCCTGTGGACGACCCTGGGCGGCCCTGCCCCAGGGGGCGAGGCGGACAAGGCACGCGTCGCCGAGGCCGCGGAGGTGCGCCGCCGGCTGGTCGCCCGGGTGACGGAGGGCATCGAGGGGCACCACTTCCACGTGGCCGTCGCCGCGCTGATGGAGGCCCTGGGCTGGCTGCGCGAGCGGGGCGCGGGTCTGGGCGAGGCGGCCTGGCTCGCCTTCGCCCAGGAATATGTGCTGCTGCTGGCGCCCCTGGCGCCGCACCTGGCCGAGGAGCTGTGGGCGCGCCTGGGCGGCCCCTACAGTGTCCACACCCAGCCCTGGCCCGCGGCCGGGGAGCAGCCCGCGGAGCGGGCGACGGTGGAGCTGGCGGTGCAGGTGGCGGGCAGGCTGCGCGACCGCATCGTCGTGCCTGCCGGGGCGGACGACGAGGCTGTGCGCGCCGCGGCCCTGGCCAGCCCCCGCGTGCGCGCCATCCTGGCCGACCGCCCGCCGCGCCGCGTGATCGTCGTGCCGGGGCGCGTGGTCAACATCGTGCCGGCCTGACGCGGGGCCGGCGGGCGCGAGGAGGAGGTGGCGCAGAGGGATCTGCGCCACCTCCTTTCATCGTCAGAGTTGCCGTCCCTACCCGAGGAGGCGGTTGATCTGATCGAGGATCGCGAGGAGGCGGTTGAGGCCGGTGATCAGGTTGTTCAGGAAGCCGCCCGGGTCGAGCAGGCCCGCCACCGCGCACAGCAGGTTGCCCAGCAGGTTGCCGGCGCCGCCGACCGCTGTGATGTCGAGGATGATCTCGGACAGGTCAACCTGCAGGCCGAGCACGTCCAGGAAGATCGGCCCGATGTCCAGGAACAGGATCTGGCAGCGCCGCGTCTGCATGGTCTGGAGCTGCTGGGCCCCCAGCGCCCCGCTGGTCTCGTTGAGCGTGGCCGAGACCTGGCTGAACGACTGCTCGATCGCCGTGGCCTCGCCCTCAACCGGATTGGCAACGCCGGTCAGGATGCCGCTGACCCACAAGCCCGTCGCCGTATCGTAGCCAACCTCGGTGATCGTCACCGTCCCCGCGAACGTGCCCCCATCCTCGAGCGTGCCCGTGACCGGCAGGTTCTGGAGCAGGGCGCCGCGCGCTGGCGCGGCCTGCGCGCTGAACGGCATGAGCAGCAGGGCGCTCATCACGATGGCGGCGAGCAACATCGATCGCTTCATGCGGTCCTCCTACGCTGTGGATGTATCCACGCTACTGTCCCGCCCCTCTTCCTAGTAGAGGGGCCCGGCGGCACAGCGAGCTTCAGGATATGTTCCGCGAGCCCCCGCCCGCGGGGCGCGCCCACGAGTCAAACTCGGCGCGAACGGTCGCCCCGGAGGCTGCTGAGTCCTAAGGTTAAAGATAAATTATTTGTCATCTTCGGCGGAACATCGGCTCCATCCCAAGAAGTTAGCTCCGCGTCATTCGAAAGAGCGGTAACGTCCCTGGGCATCCTCCAGAACATAACAATTTTGTCACTTTAAAGCGCACGTATGAGCGCTTACGCCCTGTCCGGGGCCCTCCTTGCCCATCCCGGTCCCGGCATCGCACAAGGCCAGGGGCAGCCGGGGGCTACGATGAGGTTCTGTCATGACCCAGAGCGCGCTGCCGTCGCCGCTTGACCGCTGGGTGCTCGGCGAGGCCGAGCTGCTCCTGACGACGGGTGAGCTGCTCGCCCCGCCCGCCCAGGGCGTGCTCTGCTACTCGAGCACGGCGCTGACGCTCCACAGCGCGGCGGCCGTTCAGATCGTGGAGCGGGGCGGGCCGGTCGTGCGAACGGACGCGGCCAAGCACAACCCCGGTCGCGTGGGCGATGCGCTGGTGCTGACGGCGGGCCGGCTGCCCTTTCACTATGTGCTGGTGGCGGTCACAAACGAGCTGCGGGCCAGGCCGACGCTCGACGGGCTGCGCGCGGCCCTGGCGACCGCCCTGGACCGCGCCGCCGCCCTTCAGCTCGAGAGCCTCGCCCTGCCGCTGCTGCGGGCGCGGCGCAGCGCCGACGACGACGCCATGCTCGTGGTCACCCTGGCGGCGCTGGTCGCGCACCTGAGCGGCCCGACCAGCCTGCGGCGGGTATGGCTGGTGGTGGGCGACGAGGACGCCCAGGCCCGGGCGACGGTGCGGCGGGTTGCCCCGCTGTTCGGGCTGCTGGCGGAGGTGGGCGCGCTGCGGGCCCAGGCTCGGGTGTGCGGCACAGCCGCGGCCCTGCTCGCCCGCCTGCGCGCCGAGCAGGGCCGCGCCTCCAGCGCCGAGCTGCTCGTGGCCCGCTCCAGCCTGCTCGCCCAGGCGGCGCGGCGGCTCGAGCCGCCGGCCGCGGCGGCGGCCGTGCCGGGGGGCGCGGGGCTGGGGGCGGAGCTGCGCAGCTGCCGGGCCGAGCTGGCGCTGGCCGGCCAGGGCGCGGAGCAGGAGCGTGAGGCGGGGGGTTAGGGCCCGCGTCCCCGGGCGCCCCCGGTATGAATCTTGCACCCGCCCTTGTACCAGAGGCCGGGGCGCGGGCGCTCCGAGCAGGCGGCGCGAGGGGGGGATATGCCAACCAAAGTCTTCACTCGCCGGCCGGAGCGCGAGCTCACGCTCCACAGGAACGAGCAGATCATCTTCGTGATGCAGCGGCACATCGTGCACCTGCTGGTGCGCCTGCTGGCGCCGGGGCTGCTGTTCGTGGCGAGCGCCACGATTGTGATCTTCCGGGGCGTGGGCGGCCAGTTCTTCGTCGGCAACGCCGTCGCCGGCGGACAGGCGAACCTGTTCGACCTGGCGCTGCTCGTGGGCGCGGGCACCCTGCTGGTGGGCGCGGTTCTGGCGCGACGGCGCCCGGCCTGGGGCGCCCTCATGGTCCTGCTGGCAGCCACCATCGGGGCCTGGCTCGTCTTCCGCCTGCGCGGCGGGCGCGTGCTCTGGATTGACCCCTTCGCCGACCAGGGGCTCGACGCGGCCAACCTGCTCATGCTCGGCGTCACCCTGATCACGGGCGCCATCTGTGTCTACCTCTACCTCGACTGGAAGACCGACGAGTTCATCCTCACCAGCAACCGGGTGATCTACAACTCCGAGCGGCCCTTCGTGCGGCGGCGGCAGGAGCAGATCCCACTCGCCAACATCCAGCAGGTCGAGGCCAGCACCAACACCTACCTGCAGCACTGGCTCAAACTGGGCACGCTGCGGATCAAGTCGGCCGCCTTCGGCTTCATGATCTTCTTCGAGGACGCCTACGACCCGGACGAGATGCAGCGCCGGATCATGAACCAGGTGAAGAAGGTTCGCCGCGAGGAGACCGACGCCGACCTGCAGCGGCTGGTCGAGTCGGCCCTGGACGGGCGCCCCGCCTCCGAGCAGCCCCAGGGCGCGCTGGAGGTGGACCGCACCTTCACGCCGGGCCTGCTCCAGTGGCTGCTGCCGCACAACCCACAGATCGACCGCGAGCAGGGCGTCTACACCTGGCGCCGGCACTGGATCTTCCTGGTCAAGGCCGTCTGGCTGCCGCTGGTCCTCTGGCTGGTCCTGGCCGCCGCGACGACCATGGGGCTGCTGGCGAGCCTGGTGGGCGGCCTGCCCCTGGCGGGCCTGTTCCTGCTCGTGACGCTGCTCGTCGGGGCCTGGGCGGCCTGGCAGGTGGAGGACCACCGCAACGACCGCTACATCCTGACCCCGACCCAGGTGGTTGACCTGGCCAAGCGCCCCCTCGGCCCCGAGAACCGGCGCACGGCCAGCCTCGACGCGCTGCAGAACGTGACCTACAGGACCACGCTGATCGGCCGCATCTTCGGCTACGGCGACGTGCTGCTGCAGACCGCCGGCTCGGGCGAGGAGTTCACCTACTTCGACGCCCCGCGGCCGAGCCAGATCGTTGACCTGATCACCAGCTACCAGCTGGCCCACAAGCGCCGCAGCAAGATCCGCAGCCTGGAGGACACGGTCAAGCTCATTCAGTACTACGACGCCCACTTCAGGGCCGAGGCGGCCGAGGCCGCCGAGCCGCGGGCCCGCGAGGTGGGTGGCGCCGCCTAGGATTTGCCCCCTTGACAGTCTATCGGCGCCCTGCTATACTCCGCTTAACCGATTAACCCGTTAATCCATTAAGCGGCGAGCAGGGCGTGGCAACGATCAAGGATGTAGCTCAGCGGGCCAGGGTCTCGACGGCGACCGTGTCGTACGTGCTGAACGGCACGGGCACAATCACCGCTGAGACGCGGCGCCGCGTGCTCGCGGCGGTGGAAGAGCTGAACTACCAGCCGAACCACGCCGCCCGCAGCCTGCGCACACGCTCCCACACCCTGGGCCTGGTGCTCCCGCACGACGCCCCCGGCCTGAGCGACCCGGCCCTGGCCGAGCTGGTAGCCGGCATCACCGAGGGCGCCGCAGAGGGCGGCTACTACCTGCTGCTGGCCGCCAGCGCGACCCAGCCCGAGCACGAGCTTGGGGCGGCCCTGGCCCGCACCGGACGCGTCGAGGGCCTGCTCCTGCTCGACCTGCGGGCCGACGACGAGCGGGCCGCCCACCTGCGCGCGGCCGGCGTGCCGTGTGTCGCCGCGGGCGCCGCCGCCGAGGGGCAGCCCTGCCCGGCCCTCGGCTTTGACCTGGCCCGCGGCGCCGCCGACGCGGCCCGCCATCTGCTGGCCCTCGGCCACGCCCGCCTCGGCATGATCGCCCTCCCCTCCGACCTCGCCGACAGCGAGCCCTTCTACCAGGGCCTCGCCGCCGCCCTCGAGGCGGCCGGCCTCGAGCCCGACCCGGCCCTGGTGGTCGAGGCCGGCACCCCCCAGGAGGACGGGGTCGCCGCCATGCAGGAGCTGCTGGCCCGCCCCGAGCCGCCCACCGCCGTGCTCGCCGCCAGCGACGACCTCGCCTTCGGCGCGATGCACGCCCTGCGCGACGCCGGCCTGGCCGTCGGCCGCGACCTGTCCCTGGTGGGCTGCGGCGACCTGCCCCTGGCCGCCCACACCCACCCGCCACTCACCACCCTGCGGGCGCCCCGGCGGGCCCTCGGCGCCGCCCTCGCCCGCGCCCTGATCG
>DAOLDO010000162.1:0-9821 GCA_035327325.1 Chloroflexaceae bacterium
AAGGGCGCCGCCCCCACACCCCAAAGCCAGATCGTCACCGGCGTGCTAGGCCGACTCGACCACCACCGACCCACGCCGGGCGCCGGACTCGAGGTAGCGGTGCGCCTCGGCCGTCTGCTCCAGGGGGTAGCGGCGGTCAATGAGCGAGCGGATCACGCCGGCCTCGGCCAGCTGGCGGACGGCCTCCAGGTCGGCGGGCGTCTCGTTGGAGAAGGCACAGATCACCCGCCGCCCGCCGCGCCGGGAGGTCCAGGCCATCTGAAGCAGCTCGCGCAGCTTAAAGCTCACCCGCAGGTAGCAGCCGTCGGGGGTGAGCAGCTCTCGACACGCCGCGAAGCTGCTCCGGCCGAGGATGTCCACGATCACGTCGTAGGCGCCCCCGGCGGCACCCAGGGCATCGCGGGTATAGTCGATCACGTGGTCGGCGCCCAGCTCGCGCACGAAGGCGACACGCTGCGTGCCGCACACGCCGGTCACTTCGGCGCCGGCGTGCCTGGCAAGCTGCACCGCCGCCGCGCCGATCCCGCCCGAGGCGCCGATAATCAGCACCCGCCGCCCCGGCCCGAGCTGCACCTTGCGCAACAGGGTCATGGCCGTCAGGGCGCCGTAGGGCACCGCCGCTGCCTCTGCGTAGCTCATCGTGGCGGGCTTGTGCGTTACCATGCCGCCCTCCCGCACGCAAATGTACTCGGCGTTGGCGCCCATCTTCTGGCCCAGGTAGCCGAAGACCTGGTCGCCGGGCTTGAAGCGCTCGACCGCTGTGCCGACGGCGGCGACCTCCCCGGCGAACTCGCTGCCAAGGGTGGTGACGCGAGGGGTGCGCCAGCCGAATGCGATCCGTGCCAGGAGCCACAGCGGCCCCGGCATGTTGAAGGCGGCGGGTGTTACGGCTCCGAAGTTCCGCGCCAGCAGATCGCCGTAGTTGATCGCGTTGGCGTGGACGCGCACCAGGATCTCGTTGTTCTGCGGAGTGGGCGTCGGCACCTCTTTGAGCTGGAGCACATCGGGTGGGCCGTAGTGGGTATAGACGATCGCGCGCATCGTGGCTTCTCCAGTGTGATAGCGGGTCATGGTGGTGTGACGATGTGGAGGTTCCGTCTCCTGCGTCACCCTCACCCCCCCTAATCATTACCGGAGTGGACCCAAAGTGCATCACCACATGTGGTGATTCATGCCTCCCACGCTTACACCAGGCCGAGCTCGGCTGCCCGTCGCAGGGCGGCCCGGCGGTTGCGCACGCCAAGCTTACCGTAGATGCTTTTGGTGTGGGAGCGCAGGGTGTTGAGCGAGACCACCAGGGCGCGGGCGATCTCCGGCCCGCTCAGCTCGGTGCCGAGCAGCCGCAGCACCGCAATCTCGCGCTCGGTGAGGGGATCGGCCAGGGCCGGCTCGGCGCGCGGCTGCGGCTCGGGCGCGCCGAGGGCCGCCAGGAGGCGCCGCGTGTACGCCGGGGCGATATTCCGCCGCTCGGCGATGCGCAACAGCTCGACCATCGGCGCGCCTTCGTCCACGAACAGGCTCACGTAGCCCTCGAGCTCGGCCAGCTCCAGGGCCCGGCGCAGCGGCTCGAGGGCCGCCGGCGCATCCTCCCGCACGTGGTGGGCCAGGGCCTCGAGGATCAGAATCTCGATGGCGCTGCCGAGCCGCCCGCCATCCTCGGCCGCCCGCAGCAGCCGCCCCAGCAGCTCCAGGGCCTCCCGCGCCGGGGCCATGGAGGACTCGGCGCGGGCGCGCGCGATCAGCAGACGTGCCAGGGTGATCTGCTCGAACTCGCGCAGGAAGCTCGGCGGATCGTCGGCGCTCACGCCGTGGCCGCGCGCCCAGGCCACGGCGGCCTCCAGGTCGCCCTGCCTGATGCAGACGCGCGCCCGCAGGGCCACGAGGGGGCGCTGCTCAGGCAGCGGCGTCCGGATGAAGTGGTGCTCGGCCAGGTCGAGCCGCTCCAGGGCGCCCGCCAGGTCGCCCCGGCTCAGCAGCAGCCGGGCCTGAGCGGCGTGCAGGCGCTGGCGCCAGTCGGGCAGGGTCACGCCCCGGGCGCCGAGCTCCTCGCCGGTCGCCAGGTGCCGCTCCGCCATCACCAGGTCGCCCCGCTCGCGGTAGAGATCGGCCAGGCCCCGGTGGAGATCCTCGACGCCGTAGGCGAGGGTGAAGCCGAGGCGATCGATCAACTGGAAGGCGTGCTCGTAGGCCGCGAAGGCCCCGTGGAGCTGGCCGAGGGTGATCCGGATCTCGCCGAGGATAAAGGCCATGCCGATCGCGTCGGCAGCCCGGCCGGCCTCCAGCATCCCGGCGGCGCACGCCCTGAGCGAGCGGTCGGCGGCGGCCAGATCGCCACCGGCCCACTGAGCGATCCCGCGCAGGGCGGCGGCCTGGATCTGGCTCGGGTGGGCCTGGTCTACGTCGGCGTCGAGGACCTGGGCGGTGTAACGCAGGGTCGCGTGGATATCGCCCAGGGCCAGGGCGCGGAAGGCGCGGGCGCTGGCAACCGACGCCGCCAGCGTCTGAAGCTGCGCCGGGTCAGCCACGGGCAGCCGCGTCCGGGCAGCCTCGGGCAGGCTGAGGAAGCCCTCGGCGCGCCTGAGCCAGGGCTCGGCGCCCTCCAGGTCGCCGGCGTTCAACAGGGCCCAGCCATAGCCCAGACAGAGGATCGGCCGCGCCTGCACCAGCCGCTCCGGCAGGGCCCGCGCCCACTCGATCCAGCTATCGGACTGGAAGCTCTGGTCCATGGCGGGCCACACGCGCTCGATCAGCTCGGCCGCCTGCTCGAAGGCCGCGGCGGCCAGGGCGTAGCGGATCGCCTCGTGGGGCAGGCCGTGCTGATCGAACCAGAGCGCTGCCCGCCGCTGCAGGGCCGCAGCCTCGTCTGGCCGCTGGACCTCCAGCAGGGCGCGGAGGGCCTCGGCGAACAGATGATGGTAGCGGTACCAGTGGCGCTCGTCGTCGAGGGCGACGACAAAGAGGTTGCCGCGATCCAGCTCGGCCAGGGTGGCCTGGCCGCCCGGTTCGCCCGTCACCGCATCACACAGGGGGCCGCTCAGCCGATCGAGGACCGACGTACTCAGCAGGAAGCGGCGTACTGGCTCGGGTTGTCGCGCCAGCGTCTCGCTGACCAGGTAATCGAGCACAAAGCGATGGCCGCCAGAGAAGGTCTGAATATAGCCGCTCGGGTCGGGGCGCCCCTGGAGCGCGAGGGCCGCCAGCTGGAGGCCGACAGCCCAGCCTTCGGTGTGTTGGTCAAGGGTGGCGACGTCGGGCGCCGCGATGGCCAGGCCCATGCTCTGGCGCAGAAAAGTGGCGGCCTCATCGGCGGTGAAGCGCAGGTCCGCCGCGCGCAGCTCGCGCAGCTGGTGGCGGGCGCGCAGCCGGGCCAGGGGCAGATCCGGGTCGGCGCGGCCGGCGATGACCAGGCGCAGCCGGGGCGGCAGCCGCTCGATCAGCAGGGCCATCAGCGCGCCGACCGGCGGCGAGTCGATGGTGTGGTAGTCGTCAAGCACCAGGATCACGTCGAGGGACAGGCCGGCCAGATCGTTCAGGAGCATGATGAGCAGCGCCTCGGTTGGGGGCGGCTGGGCGGAGCGCAGGGCGGCGAGGGCGGCAGCGCCAGCGCCGGCCACGTGGCACTGAAGTGCGGCGATCAGGTAGGTGAGGAGGCGGGACGGGCTGCGCTCACCGCCATCCAGCGACAGCCACGCGGCGGGACGCCCGGCGTGGGCAAGCCAGTCGCTGAGCAGGGTGGTCTTGCCGAATCCGGCCGGCGCGGAGACCACGGTAAGCTCGCAGCGCAGGCCCTCGTCCAGCAGCGCAAACAGCCGGGCGCGGCGGACGACGCCTGGCCGGGGCGGGGGCAGGTAGAGCTTGGTGCTGAGGAGCGGGGTGTCCACTGGCCTATTATAGCCCCTCTGTGGCCGAGAATCTGGCATTCCGCTTCACCGACGCTCTTGTGCCGCCAGCTGATACCGGCGAAGTGGAGAAAGGCAAGATTTGGAACACCGCTGCCTTCCTTCCTCCGGTCGCCATAGACCAGCGTGATCAGCACGAGCAGCAGGGCGCGCCTGACCCTACGCAGCGCCTTCATTAGCCGGCCTGCTCCATCGTGATGACGACCTTGCCGCGGGCGTGGCCGGTCGCGAGGTAGTGCATCGCCTCGGGAAGCTCGCCAAGCGGGTAGCAGCGGTCAATGACCGGCACGACCGCGCCACTGTCGAGCAGCTGGCCCACGAACAGCAGGTCGTCCCGACTGGGGCGCGCAACCAGACTGCGCACCGTGATGTTGTGGGCGAGCGCCACCACCGGCCCGAGCAACATCGCCCGCAGGATCGTCCCCACATCGCCGCCGGCCACGACGAGGTGGCCCCGGGGGCTGAGGGCGCGCCGGTACTCCGCGAGCGAGCGCCGGCCGTTCACCACCAGGATCAGGTCGTAGCGCCGGCCATCCCGTGTGAAGTCCTCCTGGGTATAGTCAATGACGTGCTCGGCCCCGAGCGTGCGCGCCTGCTCCACGTGGCGGGCGCTGCACACTGCCGTCACGTGCGCGCCCATGGCCCTCGCCAGTTGCACCGCGAAGGTGCCGACACCCCCCGACGCGCCGTGAACGAGCACGCGCGCTCCCGCCACGATCGGCCCGGCGGCCCGCAGCCCCTGCAGCGCGGTGACCGCCGCCATCGGCACGGCCGCCGCCTGCGCGAAGCTGAGGCTGGCCGGCTTCGGTGCCAGCGCCTCCTCGCGGGCACAGACGTACTCGGCGAACCCGCCGAGGCCGCAGGCGGCTAGGTCGCCATACACCGCGTCGCCCGGCTGAAAGCGTGTCACTCCGCGACCGACGGCGACCACTCGCCCGGCGATGTCGGCGCCGAGGGTCGGGCGCTTCGGCCGGCGCAGCCCCGATGAAAGGCGTGCGATCCACGGCTCGCCGCGCAGCAGGTAGAGGTCCGCCTGATTGAGTGACGCGGCGTGGACCTGTACCAGCACCTCGCCGGCCTCGGGTACGGGTCTGGCAACCGTCGTGGGCTGGAGCACATCGGGTGCCCCGTATGCTCGATAGGTCATCGCTTGCACTGGTGATCGCTCCTGTAGTGGCCTGCGGTTCGTCGGGGCGGGCAGGACCGGTCGTAACTACGACCGACCTGAGCTTTCGCCAGCATAGCCTGACGAGATGGCCCGCGGGTGATGCGCCGCCTCGCGCCATGTCCAGGCGGCGCGCAGGATGAAGGCCAGGAGCAGCACCTCGAGTCCGATGGAGAGGCCGTAGAAGAAGGCCCAGTCCCAGGACTCCCCTGCCGCGTTGACCACCGAGTAGGGGATGAGGAGCGATGCAACGACGAGGTTCGTGGCGCGGTTCACCCGGGCGGGCAGCGTCATGGAGAGCCACACCATCATGGCCGGGATCGACACGGACACCAGGAAAATGGTCAACAACGTCGAGCTGATGTCGAACTTCCAGATGAGGCCAACCAGGATGTCGTCGACGACGCCGGGCTTGTAGAAGTTGAGGATGTCAACGTAGATGTAGAGGAACATGAAGCTGGTCCATGCTGCTGCGAGCTTCGCCTGGACCGGGATCTGCCGGTCCTCTAGCGCGGTGCGTTCTGCTGTCTGGGTTCTCACGTCGTTCCTCCTTCGCTTCAGTCGGATGGCGGGTTGTCGAGCAGGTTCGGGGTGTTCGTTCGGATGGTCATCGGCTCGCTTGAGCTCAGTGCGAGCAGCGTCAGGCCGAGATCGCGCACTTTGCGCAGCAGCCCGTGCAAGGCTGCTTGATCGGCCACCGGGCCGGTGATGAGCGTTGCGCCGGTGGCGTCCTGGGTGATCGTCATCCCGTCGAACCAGGCGCGCCAGTCCGCGCTCAGCTGGCCCTTCACCGTGATCTGGTAGACAGCCGGCTCGCCACGGGTTGCCCTGGGAGGTTGGTGCTGCTCCATACTCGCACTCCTGCGCGGCAGGTTCCCGCATGGTGCGGGGCCGGCGTCCGATGATGCTCAACGCTTCATCGCAGCCCACGCGCTCGAACATCTGCACGATAGCACCCGGCGGCACGCATGGCGTACCACCGCGGTGGTATTTGAGGGGGTAGGTATGCACACCGCGCTATGGCTGAGTACAACGGGCAACGGCGCACTGCACCGTGGCTATGGCTCGCGGCGCTACGGCTCGTTCACGCGTGTCGAGCGGGGTAGAGCGGGAGGCCAGGCGCGTTACGATCGCTCCAGGAAGCCGAGCTCCCGGCCTCTGGCAACCGCCTGAGTGCGGCTCGCAACCCCAAGCTTGCTGTAGATATTGCGCGTATGCACCTTCACCGTCTGGGGCGAGAGGTGCAGCCGTGCGGCAAGCTCCTGGTTGCTGAGCCCCTCGGCGATCAGGCGCAGCACCTCGCGCTCACGTGCGGTGAGCGGCTCCGCCGCAGGCTGGAGGGCGAGGGATGCGGGATGCGCTGTCAGCTGGGTCGCGAAGGCTGCGTGTAAGCGCTGAAGGTACGGCTGCATCTCTCCGCCCGCGTCCATCTCGCGTTCCAGCAGCCGTGCCAGTGGGGCGCCCTCGTCTGCAAACAGCCGGACGTACCCCTCCGGCTCGGCCAGAGCCAGCGCACGTCGCAGCGGGAGGCGTGCCTGCCCACTATCGTCCAGGGCTTCGTGGGCGAGGCTCTGGAGCAGCAGCGCCTCGATCTGGCTGCCGATCCTGCCGCCAGCCTCCGCTGCCGCAAGCAGTCGCGCGAGGAGATCGAGCACGTCGTGCTGATCGCTGGCGATGTGCTCGCGGCGACAGCGGGCGATTAGCACGCGCGCGAGGGTCATATGCTCGAACTCACGCCGATAGCTCAGGGCGTCCGTGGCGGTGACGCCGCACGCCGCGACCCACGCCGTTGCGGCGAGGAGATTGCCCTGCCGCAGGTACACCCGCGCCTTGAGCGCCGCGACGGGGCGCAGGTTCGGGACGGGGTTGGGGAGATAGCGCCGCTCGGCCGCGTCCAGCAGATCAAGGGCGGCCTCCCAGTTGCCGGACGACTCTTCGATCCGGGCCTGGGCCAGATGCCAGCGAAAGGGCCAGTCGATCAAGGCGGCCTGCTCGCCCTGCTCCTTGCTGCTGCGCAGGTGCAGCGTGGCGGCCTGGGCATCGCCCTGCTCGTGGGCAATCACGGCCAGACCCAGGTGCAGGTGTGGGGCCGCCATCCTGAGGGATTCGTGATCGGCCGGTACCAGGTTGAGGAACTGCCTGTAGAGGCGGGCCGCCTCGCGCAGCTGGCCCTGGGCAAGCCGAATCTCCGCCAGGTAGAAGCCACTGGCCAGGGCGAACGCAAGGTTGCCGGCCGCGCGCGTGTGCTCGACCCACGCGGCGAAGGCGCTGTAGGCCGCCTCAAGGGCGCCGGCAGCCCACTGGCTCACCCCCGCCAGCACGGTCGCCTGCGCGTGCAGCAGCGGCTCCGTCTCAGCGCTAAGATCCCGGGCGGTGGCGGCATACTGCTGGGCCGCGACGAAATCGCCGCGGCTCTGGGCCACATAGGCGCGGGCGGCGGCGATCCGCGCCGGCAGGCCGGGCAGCAGCTCGCTGGCGACCACCACCATAGAGGCCATCTCGTCGTGCGACGCAGAGTCCGTTCTGTGCGCAGCGGACAACCAGCGCTCGGCGTGGCGCAGCCATGCCTCGCTCGCCTCGGTCTGGCCGGTATCCATCAGCGCCCAGGCGTACTGGGTGCACAGCACCGGCCTGACGCGCAGCACCTCCTCCGCGAGCTGACCCACCCAGTGGCACCAGGCGGCCGCCTGAAAGCTGCTGTCCATGTGCGCCCAGGCGCGCTCGGCCAGCGCGGCGACCCGAGCGGGGTCGGCGGCCGCAGCGGCGTGGTGCAGCGCCTCAAGCATCAGTCCCTGGGCCTCATACCAGCCACTCGCCCGGAGGTGGAGCGTGGCGATCGCGCCCGCGTCCATGGCCGCCTCCTGCGGGAGGCGCTGCTGCAGCAGTTCGCCAAACAGATGGTGGTAGCGATACCAGCAACGCTGGTCGTCCAGTGGAACGAGGAACAGATTGGCGCGTTCGATGGCTTCAAGGGTCGCCTGCCCGGTGCCGACGGGCATGGCGAGGACCGCGTCACACAGCGGGCCACAGAGCCGGTCAAGCACTGACGTGCGCAGCAGGAACTGCTGGAGCAGCGCGGGCTGCTGTTGGAGCACTTCTTCGAGCAGATAGTCGAGCACAAAGCGCTGACTGCCGGAGAAGGAGCGCACGAAGCCGGCTGCGTCCTGATGGCCGCGCAGGGAAAGCGCCGCCAGGTGGAGGCCGGCGGCCCAGCCTTCGGTGCGGCTTGCGAGGACAGCGATCACATCTGCCGACAGACTCAGACCTTCAGTCTGGCCGAGCAGCGCGTCCGCCTCGGCGTGGCTGAAGCGCAGCTCGGCGGCGCGCAGCTCAGTCAGCTGATCGCGGGCGCGCAGGCGGGCCAGGGGCAGCGGCGGATCCTCGCGGGTGGCGATCACCAGGTGTAGCTGGGGAGGCTGGTGAGCCAGCAACAGGCCGAGGGCCGCGTCAACCGGCGCCGCATTGACCAGATGGTAGTCGTCGAGGACGAGCACGACCGGCTGCGCGAGCGTAGCGAGTGCGTTGATCAGGTCCGTCACCGCTGCGGCAGGCGTTGGCGCCTGTGGCGCAAGCAGCGCAGCCATCAGTCCCGCCCCAAACTCCGGCACGACGGTTTGTAGCGCGGCGACAAGGTAGGCCAGAAAGCGCGCAGGCTCGTGATCGCTCGCGTCGAGCGTCAGCCAGGCGACCGGGCGCGCGCAACCGTCCAGCCACTGGCTGAGCAGCGTTGTCTTGCCAAAGCCGGCCGGGGCGGCAAGCAGGGTCAGGTTGCGGTGCAGCCCGGCGTTGAGCCGTTCAATCAGGTGGGGCCGCAGCATCCCCTTCGGAGGGGGCGGCGGGCGGTACAGCTTGGTGGCGAGCAGCGGAGGGGACATTGCTCCATTATAGTGCCAGGCCACGCTGTTGGTAGCATAGAGCAGACCTGAGCGACGAGCCACGGTGAGCCGTGGCCGTGCTTGTTGTCTCCGCGCTCTTCCTGATAGCCTGGTCTGCCGTCGCGTATCTTCGCCGCCGTCGCGCGCACAAACGTCTGGAGCCCGAGCTTCAGGTGCCTGACACCGACCCAATTCGAGGAACGTGGCCGGCTCCTCCTTGCCGACCCTGGATGGACATAGCTTCAGCGACGGGGAGGTAGAGGCGACCGCGGAGTTGATCGCTCGCGGCCTGGCGTTCCACGTCCTCCGGCGGGCCGGCGAAGGCCACGACCGAATTCAAGCGCCTCGCATGCCCTCGGGGTCAGCATAGCGCGCTTGGCACTGGAAGCCATCGGACAAGGGACTGAGTATGATTGACTCCCCCTCGCACGATGATCGCCCCCCCTCCAGCTCCTTGGCGGCAAGGACGAGGTCATCGCCCAGTACGGCAGCGACTCGCCGCTCATCAAGACGGTCGGGCGCAAGCCTAAGTCCGAGCGCAGGCGGGCGCAGCGCGCGGTGACGCGCGCCGCGTAACCCGGCCCGCTACGTCCACCAGCCGAGGCCGGGCGGGTGACAGTTCGTCGCTGTCCTCCAGGCTCGCCCGCCCCGCGTTGCTGTCGAGGACCTGGGCCTGCGAGCAGGGCGCACCCTGTTTGCGTGTCCAGGTCCGTTTTACGCGTCGGAGCGCGGGGGCAGCCGGAAGATGTCGGCGAACAGGGCGCCAGGGCCCGCCCGGCGCCTCGGGCTCGGCGCGTCGTAGAGGATCATCAGGGCGTCGTCCTCGTTCAGGCACGGCAGGCAGGCCAGGCCCTCGGCGTGGTCGGCCCCGATCGTGAACGG
>DAOLDO010000163.1:0-9742 GCA_035327325.1 Chloroflexaceae bacterium
TACAGCCGCGCCTACCTCCGCGCCCTGATCCAGGGCTATCGCACCGCGCTGCGGCGGTATCTGCGCGACCGCACGGATATCGCTGCCGACCAGCGCCGCCGATCTGTCTCTACCACACCGAGGCTCAATCAGAAAGGGGAAGACCGATGACCATGCCACCAACCATGTTTGACGGCCTGCTCGACGACGACGCGCCGACTACCTTGACTGCCCGCGAGCAGGCGGACGCTCAGCAGGAGCGAGACGATGCGCCGTCAGCGCCGTTAGCGGAGCTGGCGCGAAGCGCTATCGCTCCTGCTGACCCGGATGATGGCGGCATCCCGACTGATGACCCGGCTCACGTGCCGGCTCTGGACAACCCTGCCGGGGCCACCGAAAAGCTGGTGATCGTCGAGGGGCAGACCTTTGTCGTCGATGCCACGATCGACAACGAGACCATCCGCGAGCACCTTATCCGTCAGGGATTCGCGAACCTCGCCGGGGCCGAGATTCGCACCGGCGCCCGCCAGCACCAGGGGCAGACCGTGCCAACCGTCGACTTTATCAAGCGCGCCGGCACCAAGGGCTAGCTGAGCGCTACACCACAACGCATCCGCACTGAAGGGCCGGGGATAGCTCCCCGGTCCTTTGTCTTGGAGGAACCAGATAGATGACAAGCCCAAACCAGGATTGCCAGTATCACGCGCTAATTGCGCTACTTAGCGCACTGCCGGCCCAGCTGATCGCGACGCACAACCCGCTGGCGCTGCTCCGGCCGCTCTTCGATGGCTCGATGACGATCGAGGTGGCGCTGTCGCCGGCGATCCAGGAGGCAATCGCGGCCTGCGAGCAGCTTGCCTATCAGCGTGATGGAAAGGGAAGAAGCCTATGCTACCGCCTCAACGATCTGCCGGCCATCCCGGCCATCCACGCCATCGACGGCTGGTGATGGTCCGTCGCTCGCGCGACGAGCAGACGCGGGCCGCTGTCCGCAGCGAGCAGTGGGAGGCGACCATGATCGGCCTTCGCGCCGCCGATATCCTGCGTCAGCGCTTCGCCGACTTCTACGCAGTCCATGTCGCCGGCCTCACGAGCCGCCCCATCAACTTCGTCGGCATCATCCAGGCGCTCTTCTCGCTGGTCGAAGCCTGCGGCGTCGAGCTCCCGGACTTCCTCGACATCCGCACCGAGCCGCACAATCCTGCAGCGGCGCTCATTGCGCTTCCTACCCATCTCAAGCGGGATGAAGACGCCCTGGCGGCGCTCGACGAGTGTCGTTGGGCGCTTGAGGCGTTCTACCCGATCGTTTACGGCCTGACGCACGAGATCGAGCCACTCTTTGATGGCGGCCGGCAGAACCTTTTGCTGCTCCTGCTCTGGGTGCTCGCCGACCAGACCACCTGGTCGCCAGGGGCCGCCGATATCCAGGATGTCATCGACTATGCCCTCAGCGAGCTGAGCGCGGAGCGCCAGGCTTTTGCCGAGCGCATCGTGCGCCTGCGCGACCAGCGCTGGCCGGGTGACCTGCCGATGGACGAGCTCGCCCGGCAGCTTGACCAGGTGATTTATCGCGAGCTGAACCTGGGCAAAGCCCTCCGCTACGCCTTCGCAGCTACCGGCCTGCAATTCGCCGATCTCAGCCTGGAAGAGCTCGACGAGATGGGCTGGACCGGAATGGACTGGTACAGCGTTGACTTCACGACTATCGCCGCTGAGCAGACCGATGCCCGCGACTTCCTACAGCACTACTACGACCTCGACAACCTGGTATCGACTCAGCCCGAGGTCTTTGATGAGGTGCTCGCGCTGCTGACCGAGGCAGTTGCCCGTCTTGAGAGGCCACCTCCGGCGAGCACCTGACGGCGTTCACGGCGCTCAGTCTGGGCCATTCGAGCCCTCCCGATCACCTTGCATTGCTGCAAGGTGTCCTTTGTTGCTGCATTCCGCGCTCTGATGCCCGAAATACCGCTATTCCTGCCCGCAAGAAAGCCGACCGAATCGAAGCGCCATGCCGGGTGCTGTCAAGGCAAGGTCGCTTTCGGTTCATAGATGGAGAACGATGGATGAATACCCATGAAGAAGAGCTGCCAGCACTACGCCGGCGGCCCTGGCTCCGCCGGAAACCCCGCCCGATCCGCCAGACCATGGTCATCGACCGGTCGCCAGAAGTTCAGATCGGCATCTTTGAGGATGCGATCTACCTGACGCGCCGGCAGGGCCGCGGTTGGGTCACCTACCCAATCAGCCCCGAGGATCTGGCGTCCGCGCTGAGCAAGCTCCCGACCAGCTCGGGACTACTGCCGCCCAACACGCTGGGAGCCGGGACGGTGAATGGTCAGCGCTTTTACGTACTCTACGTTCCGCCGCGCCCGGCCGCTCTCCGTATCACAAGCCGAAAGCAGCCACACACGATCCAGACCCCGCCGCTCATCTGGGCTGGCTGCGGCCAGGACTATCGCATCTTCGCCTTGAACAGCCTGGAGCCGCCTCAGGCCCACAGTGCGCTCTACCACGCCCCCTTCCCCAACACCTATGACCCAGGCTCGATCTGCTGGGGAACGACGGATCGGCGAGGTGACGCTGCGCCGGAGACGATGCTGTCCGCGCTGACGCTCTACCTGGAGGACTCGTACTTCAACAGCCATATAGCGCAGAACCGCAGCCGCAGCAAACCGCGCAGCGTCATGGCGCTCTACCGCCGACTCGGCGCCGAGACACCCTACCCACTGGACGATCTCGTCCCCGCCGGGCATGACCTGGGCTGGCTGCTCTCTGGGCAGGCCTGGCGCGAGCGAGGACTGCGATGAGCGGAGGAAGCCGATGCAGACCTTAACCGTCACACACCCGGTGCCCTTCGTCCTGCCGCCAGGCCAGCCAATCCATGTTGCCCTGGTGGGCTGTGGCGGCACTGGCTCACATATCGCCCTTGCCCTCGCCCGCCTGGCCTACCATGTGCGCCAGCAGGGCGGCCCGCCACTGGCGCTGACCTTCATCGATGGCGACCTGGTCGAGCGCCGCAACATCGGCCGGCAGCTCTTCACCGCCCGCGAGATCGGCAAGCCGAAAGCGCAGGTACTGGCCGATCGCCTGAACGCCGCCCTCGGCCTCCGCATCACCGCCGTGCCGGCGATGGCAACCACCGGCCTCCTTGCTGAGCTCCAGCCAGGCTACCAGACCATCGGCGTTCTCGTCGGCGCCGTCGATACCGCGAGCGGGCGGCGCGCGATGCACGAGGCCCTTGGCCACTCCGCGTGGCGCCTCTGGCTCGATGTCGGCAACGAGCGCGACTGGGGCAAGGTGCTGCTCGGCACCGTCACCGACGCGCGGCAGCTACGCGGCGCGCTGGCCCTCGGCGGGATCTGCACCGCCCTGCCCGCGCCAACCCTGCGCTACCCACACCTGCTCGACGACGCGCCGCTGCAGCCGCGGGCCGACTGTGCAGACGCCGCCACAGACGGCGCCCAGAGCCTGATGGTCAACCAGGCAATGGCAGCCGTCGCCGGCCAATACCTGCACCAGCTGGTTATCGCCCGCCAGATCACCACCTGCGAGACCGCGCTCGACCTGGCGACGCTGACGATGCGCTCGACCCCGATCACCGCGGAAAGCATCGCCGCAGCCGGCGATCTCGCAGTCGCTGACGTAACCACCCTGCCCGAGACAACAACGAAACGCAAAGGAGGAAGATCATGACCCAGCCATCACACGACGAGATCACCGACCAGCAGCTCGTGCTCTTCGATCTGGGCAGCCAGGAGCCGAGCAACATGACCAGCCCGGCCTTCCTGCCCCAGCTGCCCACTCCACCACCGGCCCGTGGGAAGGGCAAGAAAGCCAGCGGCAATACGCCGGCCACCCCCGCCACGCCCACCCGACTCGAGATCAGCCCGAGGCCGGCGCTGCCGGAGATCCCGCCGCTGTTGCTGGCCGGGGTGCGCGCAGCCCTCTTCCAGACCCTGGCCCAGGAGGCCCACGCCATCTACCAGGCCCTGCTCACCCAGCAGCCCGCCGAGCAGCACGGCCAGGTGGTGCTCGCTGTCGAGCCGGCGCGTCTCGGCGCCTCCGCCCAGCTGCTCCTCGACTCGCCGGCCCTCAACGCCGCCGTTTGCCTGCTGGCGCTGGGCGCCACGCTCACGCAGCGCACGTAGCTTTGCAGTACACTCCATAGCACGCAGCAGAGGGCCAGCGCCGGACGGTGCTGGCCCTTTTGCTTTGCTCGCAAGTCTCCAAGCCTGGCATACCCCTCCCCTGCCTCGAATTGCCCCAAATTTGACTCATTCTCCCCGATTGACACATGTGTGCGACAAAGGTAGCATGGCGGTATCCTTTCGGGAAGGAGGTGGATGCTCCTCATCATGGATAGCGCCGGGTGTACCAGGATGCCGTGATCGGGTACACTCGTGTGACCACCAGCGGCGCATGGAGTCAGTCCAGGCGTCTTGACACTGCTGAAGTATCAGCGTAGCATGGTGGCACTGTATACACGGAGGAACTATGGCCGGGAAAGACCGGGCCGATGAGGGACGCCAGGCGGGGGTGCCCGCCCGGATCTCCGAGACAACCCACCGCGAGCTGCGCTACGTTGCCGCGGTCTGGTCGCTTGGCGCGAAGGACGGCGCGCCGACGACGATTCGGAGCCTGATCGACCTGGCCTGGGAGACGCTGAAGCAGCAGCGACCCGATGTCGTTGAGCTACTGAAACGCGCCGAACCGGCCGACAACGAGTAGCTACAACCCAATCGATTCTGACGCCTCCCGGCGGTGAGCGGTCGCCACTCCTTCCACCACCGGCAGGCCTGACCAGGAGACAATCTATGGGCTCGCTGACCGATCGCGGTCGGCAGGGTCTGAACGCCTGCACCCTGCAACCGTCCCGCTTCCCAGGGTGGAAGCGCCTGAGCTGTACGTTACCAATCGAGGTTGCCGTTCGATCTTCCGGTCGGCGCGCTGCGCGGCGGCTCCCCAGCAGTGCCGGGGGTGCTCGATGAGGCCGGAGAATCTGCCGCGTATCGCCGCGCGCGTCACGCACGTCCCAGGTGATCCTGGGCCAGGCCTGGCCGCGCTTGCCGATGCGTTACTGCGTACCACCGCCGATCCGGCGCTTGACGATGCCTTCCGTATCGCACATAATTTCAACATCGTCGACGCCCAGATCCAGACCCGCCGCCGCGCCCTTGAGCAGGCCGCCGGCACATTGCGTGAGCAGCTCGCCTCGATCATGGCGCAGCTGGGAGAGGCCGCCTGATGGCCAAGCGCACTGCACTCTATATTCGCTGCTCCAGCCTTGACCAGGTCAAGCGCGGCTTCAGCATCCCAGACCAGCTGGCTCGTCTGCGGGCTGAGGCGAAAAACTCTGGCGAGCTGGTGGTGGCAGAGTTCATCGACCAGGCCCGCTCGGGCGCCAGCGCTGCCAAGCGTGAGGAGTTTCAAAAGCTTCTCGCCGCCGCGCGCCGGCGCGAGTTCGACCGCGTGCGGGTTGAGTCGGTCGACCGCGGCCACCGCAACGACATGGAGCGCCGCCAGTTCGAGGCGGACATGACCATCCTCGAGATCGAGGTGGTCTACAGCGGTGAGCCGGAGAAGCAGGCCCCGCAGTATCGCAAGCTCCAGCGCGGTATCAAGGGCGTGCTGGCCGAGTGGGAGAGCGATGAGACCAGCCAGCGCACCTACAAGCGCCACCGCTACCGTGCTCAGCAGGGTAAGTGGCGCGGCGGGAACATTCCGTATGGTGTGCAGCCTGACGGCCAGGGCTGGTTCGAGCCTGACCCGGAGAGCTACGCGGTGCTGCTCTGGATCCTGGGCAAGCGCGGTGAAGGGATGAGCTACCATACCATCGCCCGCATGCTGAACCAGGGCATCGTGCTTGAGGAGGGTAGCGAGCCGCAGGTGCCGCCAACGCCAGGGCTGCTGATCTACCAGCGCCGGCCCTACCTGGAGCGCCAGGATCCCGAGACGGGCGAGGTAATCCACGAGCCGCGGCGCGTGCCAGCGGGCACCTGGATCGCCTTTACGGTCAATGAGATCTGCCAGAAAGCGGTCGATGGAGTCTACGCCGGAGTGCTGCGCTGGGGCGAAAACGCGAACCGGTTCCGCGAGGATGCGGACGGCAACCTCAAACGGCCGGTGCGTGTCGAGACGGGCAAGCCGCTGGTGCCGGAGTCATTGCTACGGCGCGTCCAGGGGGTAGAGCTGGCGGTGAAGGATGGCGAGGCCGACACGGTCTCACCCTTCAACTCTTACCTGCTCGCGTCGCTCCGCTGCGGTCTGTGCGGTGAGGCTATTCACGGCTACACCAGCACCAAGTACAAGGGGGAGAAGAAGTACCGCTACCGCAAGTACCGCTGCGCCGGCCGGGTGAACAAGCCCGGCTCCTGCCAGCTGCCGATGTTGAGCGCCGAGGTGCTTGAGCAGGCGGTGCTGGAGGTGGTGCTGGCCGATCTCCAGGAGCGTAGCCAGGAGGCGCTGCTCGCCGAGATCAGCGCGGCGGTTGAGCGGCGCCGGGCGGAGCTGGAGAAGGCGATCGAGCTGGCCGAGGAGCGGCTGGCCGAGCTGGAGCGGCGCCGGGGCGCGGCGCTCGACGCGCTCACCTTTCAGCTCAAGAACGCCTCCGAGCGGGTGCGGGCCGCGCTGGCCGAGCAGGCCGACGATGCGCTCGCCGCCTGCGACAAGGCCGAGGAGCAGATCCGTAAGCTCCAGCTGGGGATCGAGGTGCTGGATGAGAAGGCCCGGGCGATTGAGCTGACGCTGACCGACCCGTTTCTGGACCCCGCGCGCTGGAACGAACCTGAGGCCCACTTCGCGCTCAAGCGCGCCCTCAACCTGCTGGTCCACGGGATGACCGTGCGGCAGGAGGGGCCGGGCGCCTACTACGTCGAGGTTGAGGTTTATGAAATTCGTGAAAGTGGCTCGTTCGAGAGCGCGTGGGAGTCGAACCCACCGGCGCGGCTCGTCACCGCGCCCACAGGTTTTGAAGACCAGGGCAGCCACCGGGCCACATCCGCTCTCGCGTAGGATTGTAGCCCCTCTGCCCCGCCGTGTCAAAAGGCGCGGCCGCCCGCCTCTGTACATATAAACAAACTGCGCCTATAATAGTGCAAGCAGCCAGCCAGAGGAGGTGCGCCGTGAGCAGCAACGCCGAGACGGGTGTGGGGTCGCCAGCCGCGCCGCCGCGCAACACCATCAGCCTCGCCCCGGCCGGCGCCGCCCTCCGCCCCCCCGAGAGCGTGCGCCCCCTGCGCATCCTCCTCGTCACCCCGAAGGGCAAGAAGGAGGAGGCCAGCTCCCAGAAGGCCCTCTTCTCCATGGCCGTCGGCGTCCTCGTCAGCATCACCCCCCCCCAGCACCAGATCGAGCTCGCCGACGAGCTCTTCGGCGACCCGATCGACTTCGGCGCCCCCTACGACCTGGTCGGCATCACCACCCGCACCATGAACGCCACCAGGGCCTACGAGATCGCCGACGCCTTCCGCGCCCGCGGCACCCCCGTCGTCCTCGGCGGCGTCCACGTCTCCTTCAACTACGACGAGGCCCGCCACCACGCCGACTGCGTCGTCTGCGGCGAGGCCGAGCACCTCTGGGCCCAGCTCCTCCAGGACCTGGCCGACGGTCGCCTGCGCCCCCGCTACGACGCCGCCGCCTTCCCCCCCGTCACCGAGGTGCCCGCCATTGACTACGCCCGCATCTTCCGCTCCGGCCGCCGCGAGCAGGTTGACGCCCGCAAGTCCATCCCGATCTTCATGACCAGGGGCTGCCCCTACACCTGCGCCTTCTGCGTCACCCCCAACTTCACCGGCCGCCTCTACCGCATCCAGTCCCCCGACACCATCCGGGCCCAGATCGCCGAGGCCAGGCGCGTCTTCTTCAAGGAGACCCGCTACGGCAGCCGCCCCTGGTTCATGTTCACCGACGAGAACCTCGGCGTGAATAAGCAGCGCACCTGGCAGATCCTCGAGATCCTCGCCGAGTGCGACATCAGGTTCAGCAGCTTCATCAGCATCAACTTCCTCGACGACCCGAAGACCGTCGAGCTGCTCGTGCGCGCCGGCTGCCTCATGGCCCTGGTCGGCTTCGAGTCGGTCAACCAGGAGACCCTCGCGACCTACAACAAGGGCCGCACCAACACCGCCCGCCGCTACGCCGAGATCATCGCCGCCTGCCGCAGGGCCGGCCTCAACATCCAGGGCAACTTCCTCGCTAACCCCGCCATAGATACCTACGAGGATATGGCCGCCACCGAGCGCTTCGTCCGCGAGAACCACCTGATGATGCCGATCTACTCGGTGATCACTCCCTACCCCGGCACCCAGCTCTACAAGGACTACAAGGCCCGCGGCCTGATCGTGGACGAGGACTGGGATAAGTATACCGCCCACAACCTGGTGGTCCGCTGCGACCGCCACGACCCCCTCGAGTACCAGCTGCGCTACCTGAACCACTTCCTCGGCATGTACGCCTGGCCCGCCATCCTCGGCCGCGTGCTCGCCAACCGCCACCGCCTGGTCAACCTGGTCACCAGCGTGCTCTTCCGCCACAACCTCAAGGACCAGATCGCCAGCGTGAGGAGCGGCCGCCGCCGTCCCCTCCAGCGGGCCCGCCACGTGGCCCCCGAGGAGGAGCAGCGCCCCGGCGAGGTCGCGGCGAACTAGCCCGGCCAGTGTACTAGATGCTCCCCGGTAGTCTGTGCAGCATCGCCCCTGCCCCCCGCTCCGCTCAGCATAGACGACAGCTGTACGCTGTGGCGCCGCTTGGCCACGCAAAGACCACCGGCGCCCCTGGAGGGCGCCGGTGGTCGCAGCCGAACCGCCAGGGGCCTACTGGCACACTGATGGCTCGTTGTTGTTGTAGTTGTCCAGCAGCAGCGCCAGCCGGTTCGCCAGCGTCGCGTCCGTGGCGCTGAGCTTGCCCGTGTACCCCTCGCCGTTGAAGTTGTACTTGCCGAACAGGGCCTCGGCCTGCTGCACCGCCAGTGTGACCGAGGGGCAGGTGTAGGCTCCAGCCTGCAGGTTCAGCTTCGCCGCGACGAACTGGGCCGCCAGGTTGAAGAGTGGGTCGCTCGCCTTCTTCTTGCCCGAGAGCGTCGCCTTGTTCAGCAGGGCCACAGCCTCGCTGCAGGTGTCCACGTAGAGCTTGCCCACGTAGAAGCCGGGCTTGCTCTGCCCCGCGGCGACCGGGAAGGTGGCCAGAACCTCGTCCAGGACCGCCTTCTGGTTACCCTTGGATTTGGCGCAGCTCGCCCAGTTCTTCCAGAAGCCGATCGTCAGGGCCCGCCCACCGGGGGGCGGCGTGTTGTCAACTGTGAAGACCTTGAGCTCGCCGGCCTCCACCGTGAAGTTGACGCACAGCGCGCTATTGTCGGCCAGGGGGTTGCCGATGCTGTTCGGCACGAACGCGCCCGGCAGCGAGGTCATCCAGCCCGGCATGATCACCTCGCACAGCTGGTAGGTCTCGCCCGGAACCAGCTTGGTGCTGTACTCGATCACGCCCCCGTTCGCCGCGCTCGCGACGCCCGTCTCGAGCGTCTGGCCCTCGCCGCCCGGGTACTGGGGCACAGCGCCCTGGCGCAGCTCGAAGGTGAAGCTCTCGGGGCCGGTGAGCGGCGCGCCGCTCACCGTCTTGAGCACCTTGGCCATGCCGCGCTGCGTGTTGGTGAAGACGCACGTGACCGTCTCGCCCGCCCCGACGACGAACGTCGCCGTCCCGCTCGCCACGTTGCCGCTGCTATCCGTGTCGTCGCAGAGGATCGACGTCAGGTCCCAGCCCGCCT
>DAOLDO010000164.1:0-9733 GCA_035327325.1 Chloroflexaceae bacterium
AGAGGGCCCGCCGGTCGGCGCTGAGGTGCTCCCAGTCGTCCACGAGCAGGAGGCCGGGGCGCCCGCCGTCGGCGAAGGCGGCCGGCAGCCCGGCCCTGTGGGCCGCGCCGGCGACCACGGCGCGCGGCGAGAGGTTGGGCGCGTCGAGGGCGACCAGGGGCAGGTAGAGGGCGGGCGCGTCGCCCCCGCTCGCCGTCCAGCGCGCGGCGGTCTGGAGCAGGGCCAGGCTGCGGCCGCCGGCGGGCGGGGCGCTGAGGGCGATGGGCTTGCGCAGGGCGAGAGTTACGACGGGGTCGGGCAGGGGCTCGGCGCCGAGGGGGAGGCTCAGCAGCGCGCTCAGGAGGCGGAAGGCGGGCTCGGCGGCAAGGCGGGCCTCGAGCCCGGCGCTGTAGCGGCGCAGGGCCCGGCGGCCCGGCAGGAAGGGAAGGGCACTGGTGGTCAGCATCAGGTGATCCCTCGGTCGCCATGAGCCTGTTTGTTCTCTATGGATGCTAACGGTCCGCGGCCTGCCGCGACAAGGCCGCGACATTACAGTGTCGTGACAAAAGTAAAAAATAAGTTAAAAAGCGCCGTCGGCGTGGCGTATAATGGGTTTCACGGGCACCCCAGGAGGCCGGCGGATTGCGCCGTCGGCCAATCCAGGAGGGGAGGGCTTGGAACCTACAACACCGGCGAGGAGCCGCCGCCCGCAGGCTCGCCTGGCCGGACGAGCGAAGGAGGGCGCGGTGGACCCTCGGCCCCTGCAACCGACCGACCGCGCGGAGTGGCTGCGCATGCGCGCCGCCCTCTGGCCCGACGACACGCCCGAGGAGCAGGCGGAGGACGTGGACGCTTTCCTCGCTGCGGCCGAGGGGTCTTACCCCCCGACGCTCCATGCCGTGCTCGTCTGCCCGCGGCCCGGGGGCGGGCTCTGCGGCTTCGTGGAGCTGAGCGTCCGCTCGTACGCCGAGGGCTGCGAGACGGACCGGGTGGGCTACCTGGAGGCATGGTACGTTGACCCCGACCACCGCCGGCAGGGCGTCGGGCGCCGCCTGATTGCCGCCTCCGAGGCGTGGGCGCGGGCCCAGGGCTGTGTCGAGATGGCCTCGGACGCCGAGCTCGACAATATCCTGAGCCAGCGCGCCCACGAGCGCCTCGGCTACGCCGAGGTGGGGCGCACCGTAAGCTTCAGGAAGAACCTGGGCGGGTAGGGAGGGCTACCGCGGGGAGCAGGGGCCTGGGGGGGCCAGATTCCCCTCCCACGAGCCGCGGGGAGCAGGGGCCTGGGGGAACCTGGCTCCCCCACTACGCACTCTTGCGGGTGGAGCGCTTTGGCGTGCTGGCCGCGTGGGGAGCGGGGGTGTGGGGGAACCAGGTTCCCCCACTACGCACTCTTGCGGGTGGAGCGCTTCGGCGTGCTGGCCGCGGGCTTCTTGGCCGAGGCGGCGGGCCGGGCGGGCGCCTTGGCCGCAGGCTTCTTCGCGGCGGGCTTCTTGGCTGGGGCGGGCTTCGCGGGGGCCCTGGCCGGGGCCTTTGCGGGCGCCTCGGCCGCGCCCTCGACGGGGGCCAGCTCCTCGAGGCTGTTGGTGAGGTAGTCGCACTTCGGGTAGCGCGAGCAGCCGAAGAAGGGCCGGCCGAACTTGCCGCGGCGCTGCATGAGCTCGCCCTCGTGGCACTTGGGGCAGGCCACGCCGGTGGGCTGGGGCAGCGGCACCGGCTTGCCGTCCTTGCCGATGCGGCGCGTGTTCGAGCACTCGGGGTAGCCCGAGCAGCCAAGGAAGGGGCCGAAGCGGCTCTTCTTGATCACCATGGGCCGGCCGCAGACGTTGCACATCACGTCGCTCGTCTCGGGGGCCGCGGCCCGGTCGAGCACGATGTTGCCGTCGCCGTCGCGGTGGAAGTCGCTGGTGAAGTCGCACGAGTCGGGGCCGCCGTCCTTGCTGTAGCGCGTGCAGGCCACGAACTCGCCGTTGCGACCGAACTTGATCGCCAGCAGGCCCTGGCCGCACTTGGGGCAGGCCAGGTCGGTGACGATCTCCTCGCGCTTGACGTTGCGCATCTGACGCTGGGCGTCGGCCAGGTTCTGCTGGAAGGGGCCGTAGAAGTCGTGCAGCACGGGCACCCAGGCCTTGCTGCCCTCGGCGATGTCGTCGAGCTGCTGCTCAAGGGACGAGGTGAAGTCGTAGTCTACGATCCTGGGGAAGTGCTCGACCAGCAGGTCGGTGACCACGCGGCCCAGGGTCGTCGGCAGAAGCTTCTTCTCGGCCAGTTCGACGTACTCGCGCTCCTGGATGGTCGAGATGATCGAGGCGTAGGTCGAGGGCCGGCCGATGCCGAGGCGCTCGAGCTCCTTCACCAGGCTGGCCTCGGTGTAGCGCGGGGGCGGCTCGGTGAAGTGCTGGATCGGCAGCAGCTGTAGCAGGTCGAGGGGGTCGCGCTCCTCGAGCGGGGGCAGGCGGCGCTCGCTGTCCTCGTCCTCCTCGCCCTCGTCCAGGCTGACGTTGTAGACGGCCAGGAAGCCGGGGAACTTCAGCACCGAGCCGGTGGCGCGGAAGACGTAGGGCGCGTCGCCGCGGGCGGCCGCCCGCGTCCAGGCGCCGATGTCCACGGTGGTGCTGTCGAAGACGGCGGGTGCCATCTGGGAGGCGACGAAGCGCTTCCAGATCAGCTCGTAGAGGCGGGCCAGGTCGCGGTCGAGCCGACCGCCGACCTGCTCGGGGGCACGGGCGCTGCTGGTCGGCCTGATCGCCTCGTGGGCCTCCTGGGCGCCCTTGGCCCTGGTGCGGTAGTGGGGCGCCTTCTCGGGCAGGTACTCCTGGCCGAAGCGGGCGGCGATCACCGTGCGGGCCTCGGCCTGGGCCTCGGCGGCCACGTTGGTGCTGTCGGTGCGCATGTAGGTGATCAGGCCCACCGTGCCCTCGTCGCCGCCGACGTCCACGCCCTCGTAGAGGCGCTGGGCCAGGGTCATGGTCTTCTTGGCGCTGAAGCCCAGCTTGCGCCCGGCCTCCTGCTGGAGCGTCGAGGTGGTGAAGGGCGGGGCGGGGCCGCGCCGCTTGTCCTTGCGGGTCACCTTCTGGACGGCGTAGCGCGCGCCATCGAGGTCGCTCACGATCGCGGCGGCCTGATCCTGGTCGGCCACGGCGAACTTGTCGAGCTTCTTGCCGGCGCGCTCGACCAGCACGGCGCGGAAGGCGTCGCGGGGGGCCGTGCCGCCCCGCTTGAGCAAGTCGGCCTCGATCGTCCAGTACTCGACGGGGACGAAAGCCTCGACCTCGCGCTCGCGCTCGACGATCAGGCGCACGGCCACCGACTGCACGCGGCCGGCCGAGAGGCCCCGCTTGACCTTGTCCCACAGCAGCGGGCTGATCTGGTAGCCGACCAGCCGGTCGAGGACGCGGCGGGCCTGCTGGGCGTTGACCAGGTTGGCGTCAATGCTGCGCGGGTTCTGGATAGCCTGCTGCACCGCGTTGCGCGTGATCTCCTGGAAGACCACGCGGTGGATCTTGGTGCGCGCGGGCACGTGGACGGCCTCGGTAATATGCCAGGCGATCGCCTCGCCCTCGCGGTCGGGGTCGGTCGCCAGGTAGACGGCCTCGGCGCCTTTGATCGCCTGGCGCAGCTCGCTGACCACCTTCTGCTTGGTGACCTCGTAGACCGGCTTGAAGTCGTGCTCCACGTCGATCGCGAGGTCGCGCTTGGGCAGGTCGCGCACGTGGCCCATGCTCGAGGTCACGCGGTAGCCGCGCCCGAGGTATTTCTGAATTGTCTTCGCCTTGGCCGGCGACTCGACAATGACGATCTTGTCTGCCATAGGGATCTGCTGCTCACAATAATGATGGCGGCCGAGCCAGGACAGCCAGACGCCCGCGCCGCCGGTCAAAAATTCCCATGCACTATACGCGTGGCCTCTGGCCTTGTCAATAGCCCCGGGCCGGGGCTCACCCGTCGTCGAAGCTGTGGATCTCGAGCAGCAGCTCGGCCCGCCCCTCGGCGAGCGCGGCGCCGAGGATAACCCCGGTGAGCAGGCTGGGGTGGGGCGCCCGGTGCAGGTAGAAGAGGTGGCCGGCGCAGCGCGTGTCACGCGAGCCGAAGCCCGGCACGGGCGCGCTGATGGCCTGGTTGGCGCGCAGGGCCCGGCACCAGACGCACTCGACCGGGTCGTCGCCCGCCACGGTCCATGCCTCGCGCAGGCGGGCCTCGGCGCGCAGGTAGTCAATGTGCCAGTGGGGGCGGGCCTTGTGGCGCCGCAGGTGGTGGGCCAGGCGCGCCTCGAGCCCGCCGGGGCCGCGGGCGCTGCCCACATAGAGGTAGTAGCCAGGCGCGAAGTCGAAGCTGCCCAGCCTGCCGACCCGCAGGCCGACCAGGGGGCGCTCGAGCTGCAGCACCAGGATGTAGCTGCCCTTCACAGGTGTCCCGTGGATTCCCCGCCCCTCTGCCCGTCGCACCCAAAGGGTACGCCCTGAGAGCCGCTCCGGTCAAGGGGCGCGGGTATGGGGCGCCGACCAGCTGTGCTATACTGGCGCCATCGGCAAGCCCAGAGAGCGCACCCTCCTTAACTATGAACGTTCTGCTGATCGGATCGGGCGGTCGCGAGCACGCCCTGGCCTGGAAGATGGCTCAGTCGCCGCGTCTCCGGCGCCTGCTCAGCGTCCCCGGCAACACCGGCACCGGCGGCTACGGCCAGAACGTGCCCTTCCCGCTCCACGACATCGAGGCCCTGGTGGACCTGGCCCAGCGCGAGAGCATTGACCTGCTCGTGGTCGGCCCCGACAACCCCCTGGCCGACGGGATCGTAGACCGCTTCGTGGAGGCCGGCATCCCCGCCTTCGGGCCGAAGGCCGCCGCGGCCCGCATCGAGAGCAGCAAGTCGTTCGCGAAGGAGGTGATGGCCGCCGCCGGCGTGCCCACCGCCCAGGCCCACGTCTTCGACAGCCCCGCGGAGGCCGCCGCCTTCGCCCGGGAGAGCGGCGGGCCCTGGGTGGTCAAGGCAGACGGCCTGGCCCTCGGCAAGGGCGTAGTGGTGCCAGACGACCTCGACGGCACCCTGGCCGCGATCGCGCAGCTGGGCGCCACGCCGGCCGGGTCGCGCCTGCTGCTCGAGGAGCGCCTGAGCGGCCGCGAGGTCTCGGTGCTGGCCCTCTGCGACGGCAGCCGTCTGGTGGCCCTGCCACCGGCCCGCGATCACAAACGCCTCGGCGAGGGTGACCTCGGACCCAACACGGGCGGCATGGGCGTGGTCGCCCCGGTGGACGAGGTGACGCCCGCCCTGCTCGACCAGATCCTCAACCGCTGCATGCGGCCCGTGGTGGCCGAGCTGGCCGCCCGCGGGACGCCCTTCCGCGGCGTGCTCTACGCGGGCATCATCCTCACCGCCGAGGGCCCCAAGGTGCTCGAATTCAACGCCCGCTTCGGCGACCCCGAGGCCCAGGCCGTGCTCCCCCTGCTCGAGGGCGACTTCCTCGAGGTGCTCTACGACTGCGCCGTGGGCGGCCTCAACCCCGAGAAGCTGCGCCGGCGCCGCGGCTACGCGGTCTGCGTGGTGCTCTGCGCCGAGGGCTACCCCGGCAAGCCGCGCAAGGGCGACCTGATCCGCGGCGTCGAGGCCCTCGACGAGGACCAGGTGCTCGTCTTCCACGCCGGCACGGCCGTCAGCCCCCAGGGCCTCTGCACCAGCGGCGGCCGCGTGCTCGGCGTGACCGGCCTCGGCCCGACCCTGGCCCGCGCCCGGGCCCGGGCCTACGAGGCCGCCGAGCGGATCCGCTTCGAGGGCAAGCACTACAGGAAGGATATCGGCAAGGGGTGACGTACCAGGTCGCCGTCCTGCTCAGCGGCTCGGGCTCCAACCTCCAGGCCCTGCTCGACGCCGAGGCCGCCGGCGCGCTCGGCGCCCGGGTGGCCCTCGTGGCCAGCGACCGCGCCGACGCCTACGGCCTCCAGCGGGCCCTGGCCCGCGGCATCGCCGCCGCCCACGTGCCACTGCCCCCCTCGCCTCGCGGCCCCGCGCGCGAGCTGGCCCGCGCCGCGTGGGAGCAGCGCCTCGCCGCCGTGGTGGCCGCCTTCACGCCCGACCTGGTGGTCCTCGCGGGCTTCATGCGCATCCTCTCGCCCGCCTTCCTCCGGTGGTTCCCCGGGCGGGTGATTAACCAGCACCCGGCCCTGCTGCCGGACGACGGCGGCGAGACCTACACCACCGCCGCCGGCCTGGTCATCCCCGCCCTGCGCGGCGCCCACGTCGTGCCCGAGGCCCTGCGCCGCGGCCTGCCCGTCACCGGCTGCACCGTCCACCGTGTCACCCCCCGCGTTGACGATGGCCCCGTCCTCGCCCGCGCCGAGGTGCCCGTCCGCCCCGACGACACCGCCGAGAGCCTGCACGAGCGGATCAAGGCCGAGGAGCGCCGCCTGATCGTCGAGGTGGTGGCCGCCCTGGCGGCGGCGAAGGCTGATCGGGGCCTGCTGGCGTGACACTGGGGAGATGAGGGTACGGACGCCCCAAGGTGGGCGCCCACGCTGGGGCGCCCGTACTGCCTGTATCGGTCGTAAAGGCGGCTCAGCATGGCCGCCCCAGCGTGGGCGCCCGTACTGCCTGTATCGAGCGTAAGGGCGGCCCAGCGTGGCCGCCCCAGCAGAGGAGGGAACGATGCGCGATCTATCGCAGGTCACGACGGGGTACGCGCCGGTCCAGGGCGGCGAGCTCTACTACGAGGTGGCCGGCGACGGCCCCGCCGTCGTGCTCGTCCACGCCGGCATCGCCGACCTGACCATGTGGGACGCGCAGGTCGCGGCCCTGGCCCCGCGCTACAAAGTCGTGCGCTTCGACTGCCGCGGCTTCGGGCGCACCCGCACGGCGCCGGTGCCCTTCTCGAACCGGCAGGACGTGGTCGAGCTGCTCGACCACCTGGGGGTCGCCCAGGCCGCCCTGGTCGGCTGCTCGCGGGGCGGCCAGATCGCGCTCGACCTGGCGCTCGAGCGGCCGGAGCGCGTGCGCGGGCTGGTCTGGGTCTGCAGCGGCGTGGGCGGCTGGCAGCCCGCGGACGCGATCTTCCACCCCGACGAGATCGCCCTGTGGGAGGCGATGGAGGCCGCCGAGGCCGCGGGCGAGCACGAGCGGGTGGCGGCGCTCGACGTGCGGCTCTGGGTGGACGGCCCGCTCCAGCCGGAGGGCCGCGCCGACGAGGCGGTGCGCCAGCAGGTCTACGCGATGGCCCTCAACAACTACCGGACCCACGCGCACCTGTTCGGCGAGGGCCTGGCACCCCAGCCCCTCGACCCGCCGGCCCACGGGCGCCTGGGCGAGCTGCGCGCCCCCGTGCTCGCCGTCGTCGGCGAGCTCGACACGTCCGCGACGGCGGCCGCGGCCGAGGTGCTGGCCGCCGGCGCGCCCGACTGCCGCGTCGAGCGCCTCGCCGACTGTGCCCACCTGCCCAACCTCGAGCGGCCCGAGCGCTTCAACGAGCTGCTGCTCGGCTTCCTCGCCGGGCTCTAACGGCGCGATAACACTAGGGGCTGCCCGCTTCTGGTATACTGGGGGAGGGTATGTCGAGCCGGGCGCGGGCCCGACCCATGTGGCAGGCAAGCGAGGCGAAAAATGATTATTGGCGAGGGGCAGGGGCAGCCCGCCGCGGCCACGAAGGCCGCCGCGGGGGTGATCGAGGTCAGCGAGCGCAATTTCCAGCAGGAGGTGATCGAGCGCTCGCGCGCGGCGCCCGTGGTGATTGACTTCTGGGCGCCCTGGTGCGGCCCGTGCCGCACCCTGGGCCCGACCCTCGAGCGCCTGGCGGCCGAGGCGAAGGGCGCGTGGGTTCTGGCCAAGGTGAATGTGGACGAGAACCAGCGCCTGGCCCAGGCCTTCCGGGTGCAGAGCATCCCCGCCGTGATGGCGGTGTACGAGGGCAAGGTGGTCGAGCAGTTCGTCGGCGCCCTGCCCGAGTCGCAGGTGCGGGCCTGGCTGAAGCGCTTCGTGCCCGAGCCGGGCGGCTCGCTGGTCGAGGCGGCCCGCGCGCTGGAGGCGAGCGACCCCGAGGGCGCGGCGGCGCGCTACAGGCTGATCCTCGGCGAGGAGCCGGAGAACGCCGAGGCCATGTTCAGCCTCGGGCGGCTGCTGCTGCTGCGCGGCGAGCCCGAGGGCGCGGCCACGCTGCGCCAGGTGCCGGCCGGCTCGCCCCTCTTCGCCAGGGCCCAGGCGGCCCTGCCCCTGGCCGAGGTGCTGGCCGCCGCCGAGGGTCAGCCCGACGGCGAGACGGACGCCCGCTACATCGGGGCGGCGCGGGCCATCGCCGCGGGGCAGTACGCCGAGGCTGCCGAGGGGCTGCTCGCGATCGTGGCCCGCGACCGGGGCTTCCGCGACGACGGGGCGCGCCGGGCGCTGCTGGCGCTCTTCGCCGCCCTCGGGGACGAGCACCCGCTCGTGCCGGGGGCCCGCAGGCGGCTGGCGAACGCGCTGTTCTAGGTAGCTCCGTGCTGTTTGTCGGGGCGTTAGGGCGCCCCAGCGTGGGCGCCCACATTGGGGCGCCCTTACGTCTCTCTGCTCAGGCGCCCGCCCTCTCGCGCCCTCCCGCGCCGGGGCTCCGCCCCTGGACCCCTTCAGCATGATGGCCCTGCCGTGCCGTCCGGCCGTGCTGCCATGCCCCCGTGGGCGCTGCCGTTCAGGGCGCGCCGGCGCGCCTGGGCGCCCCGGCCGGCGTGGTCGGCCCGGCCGAAGCTTGTTCCGCGCCAGCCAGCCCATTTAGGCCATGCCCGGCAGCATAGCCTACCCGCGCTCTGGCGCGCACCGATCCTTGAGGTACGGGCGACCCCACATGGGCGCCCCAACCGCCAACAAAATCATGAGCGAGGGCTATCCAGCGCCCCCGGGCGGGCGGCCGCCCCCTCGCAAAACCGGGGCGTCGGGGGCGCCAGCCCCTGACAGGGAAGGCTGGCGCCGCCCACGCCCACCGGGCGCAGCCCGAAAATCCGCCTGCGGTCCCTCGCCCGCCGGGCGCCCCCGTGGTATAGTGCTCATAACCACCCCGCCGCACCCTGGAGGAGGCCCATGAGCAACAGCGCACTCGCGCCGCTGATGGTCGGGCGCCGGCAGCAGCTGGCCGCGCTGCGCGCCGCCCTCGCCCAGGCGCGGGCCGGCCAGGGCCAGCTGGTGCTGCTCGCCGGCGAGGCCGGGGTGGGCAAGACGCGACTCCTACGCGAGTTCGCCGAGGCCGTCGCCGCGGCCGGCGAGGCCGAGGTCTACATCGGACACTGCTATGAGGAGCGGCCCGCCCCGCCCTACGGCCCCTTCATCGAGCTGCTGCGCCGCCTCGGCGCGGCCGCCGAGCCCGCCCTGGGCGAGCTGTGGCGCCTCGCCCCCGACGGCGCCGTCAGGCCCGCCGGCGACCCCCACGCCGAGCGCCATCTGCTCTTCCACGCCGTCTACCAGGCCGTGCGTCCGCCCGCGGGCGCGGCCCGCCTGATCATCCTGGAGGACCTGCACTGGGCCGACCAGGCCAGCCAGGATCTGCTTCTGTACCTGGCCCGCGCCCTCGAGGCCGACCCGGTCCTGCTCGTCGGCTCGTACCGCAGCGACGAGATGCACCGCCTCCACCCCCTCGCCGGCACGATCGCTCGCCTCTCGCGCGACCGGCGGCTCAACGAGCTGCGCCTCTCCCCCCTCAGCCCCGACGAGCTGGCCGAGATGCTGGCCGCCACCCTGGGGGTCGAGCCGCCGCCCGGCCTGCTCACCGCGCTCTACCGCCAGCCGTCCAGCCTGTTCCAGCTCGACGAG
>DAOLDO010000165.1:0-9731 GCA_035327325.1 Chloroflexaceae bacterium
GACCGGGGTCTGGCAGAGCTGCAAGGCGGTCATCCCCCATATGATCAGCGGCGGCCGCGGCGGCGCGATCATCATCACCTCCTCGACCGCGGGCATCAAGGGCCTGGGCATGCTGGCCCACTACGTCTCGACCAAGCACGGCGTGGTCGGCCTGATGCGCACCCTGGCGATCGAGCTGGCGCCCCACAGCATCAGGGTCAACACGGTCCACCCGACCAGCGTGCTCACGCCCATGGTGGACAACGAGGTCCTGCCCGCGATCTTCACCGGCAAGGCCGACGCGACCCTCGAGGACATGAAGCCGATCATGAGCGCCATGAACATGCTGCCAATCCCGTGGGTCGAGGCCCAGGACATCTCGAACGCGGTGCTCTTCCTGGCCTCGGACGAGGCCCGCTACATCACCGGGGTGCAGCTGCCGGTGGACGCCGGCGCCACCCAGAAATAGCCTGGCCGGCCACGCACGGGGAGGGCCGCCCCTCCCCGCCACCGCATGAGCGACACGTTCCACAACCTGGCCGCGAGCCTGGATGGCGCCGTGGTCGGCCGGCGGGCCGAGATCGAGCAGATCGCGGCCGCGCTGCTGGCCGGGCGCGACCTGCTGCTGGAGGGGCCGCCCGGCACCAGCAAGAGCACCCTGCTGCGCGCCGTGGCCCGCGCCTCAGGCGCGCCCTTCCTCATGGTCGAGGGCAGCGCCGACCTCACGCCGGCCCGCCTGGTCGGCTACCACAACCCGGCCGGCGTGCTGGCCCACGGCTACAGGCGCGAGGACTTCGTGCTCGGCCCGCTGCCGCAGGCCATGCGCGACGGCGGCCTGCTCTACATCGAGGAGTTCAACCGGGTGCCCGACGACACGCTCAACGTGCTGCTCGGCCCCCTGGCCGAGCGCAGCCTGAGCGTGCCGCGCTACGGCACGGTGCGCGCCGCCCCCGGCTTTCGCCTGATCGCGGCGATGAACCCCTTCGACAACGTCGGCACGCTCCATGTAAGTCAGTCGGTCTTCGACCGGCTCTGCCGCCTGCCGATCGGCTATCAGAACGAGGCCGAGGAGCGCGCCGTGGTGCGCCTGCGCACCGGCAGCGCCGACGAGTGGCTGGTCGCCGGCGCCGTGGCCCTCGTGCGCGCCACCCGCGGGCACGACGAGCTGCGCATGGGCTCGTCGGTGCGCGGCGCGATTGACCTGGTGCTGGTGGCCGAGGCCCTCGCCCCCCTGCGCGGCGTCGAGCTGGCCCGCCGCGACAACGCCGCCAGGGACGTCGTGCTCGACGCGGCATTGCTCGCCCTCTCGGGCCGGGTCAGCCTGGCCGAGACGGCCGCCCGCCCGCGCGAGGCGATCATCCGTGAGCTGTGGGAGAACGTCTTCTACTTCATCCCCCAGGCCGCCCGCGGCGACCAGCTGCTCGACCTCGACGCGGCCGTGGCCATGCCCCGCCAGGCCCGCCGCCGGCGCGGCCCCCTGACCATGCCCCGCCCCCCCGCCGGCCAGGTCGAGCCGCCCCGCCGCGGCAAGGTCGAGGGCGAGGCCCTCGTCTTCCGCCCCGACGAGCTGCGCCTGGTCATGGCCGACCGTGGCGCCGGCCCGCCCCCCCGCCGCGACCCCGCCCGCGAGGGCGCCATGCGCCAGGTGCTCAACGAGGGCGAGTTCGACGCCGAGGCCTTCGGCAAGCTCTACGCGAAGGACGAGGACGCGGCCATGGCCCTGCTGGGCGACCTGTGGACCGAGGCGCCCGAGGAGCACCTGCGCGAGCTGACCCGCCGCCTGGCCATGAAGATCGTGGTCAGGCTGGCCCGTCGCGACCACACGCCCAGCCCCGGCAGGGGCAAGCTGCGCCCCGTGCGCTACCGCTTCAACGGCGACGACCTTGACCTCGACCGCACCCTCGAGGAGATCGCGGTCAAGGCCTACCCCGAGTACGACGACTTCTGGGTGCTCGAGCGGGTGCGCGCCCGCCGCACCTACGCCCTGCTGCTCGACGTCAGCGGCTCGATGCGCGGCGCCCAGCTGATGAAGGCCGCCCTGGCCGCCGGCTCGCTCGCCCGCAACCTGCACAGCGACGACCTGGCCGTGGCCCTGTTCTGGCGCGACGCCGCCGTGCTCAAGCGCGCCGCCCAGCCCAAGGCGCCCACCCAGCTGATCGACGAGATCCTTTCGGTGCGCGCCCGCGGCCTCACCAACCTGCGCCTCGGCCTCGAGGTCGGCCTGCGCGAGCTCGAGCGGGCCGCCACCCAGGAGAAGGTCGGCATCCTCTTCAGCGACGGGATCAGCAACCTGGGCGAGGACCCCCTGCCCATGGCCGCGAAGTACCCGCGCCTGCACGTGATCGGCATCTCGCTCGAGGACGGCCCCGTGCGCGCCTGCCAGGAGCTGGCGGCCCGCGGCCGTGGCCGCTGCGTCTTTATCCGCTCGCTGGAGGACATCCCCGCCGCCGTCAGCCACTGCATGGCCCCCTAGCCGAAAGGTCACCGATGGATCTCTCCCGCCCCCACCGGCTCGCCCCCCAGGCGGCCATCAGGCCCGAGCGCTTCGGCGGCCTGGTCTACCGCTACGATAACCGGCGTCTCTACTTCCTGCACTCGCAGGCCCTGGCCGAGCTCGTCGGCGGCCTCGACGGCGCCGCCCCCCTCGGCGCGACCCTCGACGGATTCATGGCCGCGCGCGGGCTGCCCGCCCAGGCTCGCCCGGCCTACGAGCGCACCCTGGCCGCCCTCGGCCGCCTCGGCGTGGTCGAGGAGGCCGGCGCGGCCCGCCCCGAGGCCCGCAAGGGCTACCTCGAGCCGCCCGCCCCTGGCGCCGGGCCCGGCCCCGCCCGCGGCCAGTCCTACGAGCTGTTCCGCCAGGGCCTCGACGCGCCGATCTGCCTCACCTGGGAGCTGACCTACGGCTGCAACCTGCGCTGCGTCCACTGCCTGTCATCCTCCGGGCACGCCCGTGCCGACGAGCTGAGCACCGCCGAGGCGAAGGCCCTGATTGACGAGTGGGCCGCCATGCAGGTCTTCTACATCAACGTGGGCGGCGGCGAGCCGATGAGCCGGCCCGACTTCTTCGAGCTGATGGACTACTGCCTGGAGCGCGGCATCGGCGTGAAGTTCTCGACCAACGGCACCCTGATCGACGCGGCCGCCGCCGACTGGATCGCCAGCAGCGACTACCTCGACGTGCAGATCAGCCTCGACGGCGCCGACGCCGCCACCAACGACCCCGTGCGCGGCACCGGCTCGTTCAGGCGCGCCCGCCGGGCCATGGAGCTCCTGGCCGAGCGCGGCTTCTGCTTCAAGATCAACACCGTGCTCACCCGCCAGAACGCCGGCCAGCTCGACCGGCTCTACGCCCTGGCGACCGGCTACGGCGCCCAGCTGCGCGTCACCCGCCTGCGCCCCTCGGGCCGCGGCCAGGAGGTCTGGGAGGCCATGCGCCCCACCATGGCCCAGAACCGGGCGATCTACGACTGGCTCCAGGCCCACGCCGACGTGATGACCGGCGACAGCTTCTTCCACCTCTCGGCCTTCGGCGCGCCCCTGGACGGGCTGAACATGTGCGGGGCCGGGCGCATCGTCTGCTGCGTTGACCCGGTCGGCGAGGTCTACGCCTGCCCCTTCGTGCTCAGCCCCGAGTTCTCGGGCGGCAATGTGCGCCGGCCCGGCGGCTTCACCGGCATCTGGCGCGAGTCGGCCCTGTTCGCGCACCTGCGCGCCTGGCAGGTGGGCGGCAGCTGCGCCAGCTGCAACGCCTACGCCAGCTGCCACGGCGGCTGCATGGCCGCCAAGCACTTCACCGGCCTGGCCCTCGACGACCCCGACCCCGACTGTGTCTTCGGCAACGCCGTGCCCCTGCTGGCCGCCCGGGGCAAGGGCCCGGTGATCCCCCTGGTGACGCGATGAGCCCGGGCTTCGAGCGCCTGCTCGCCCCCCTGCGCCTCCGCGGCAGGACCATGCCGTCGCGGGTGGTCTTCGCCGCCCACCAGACCAACTTCGCCACGAAGAACCGGCTCACTCCGCGCCACGCCGCCTACTACGCGGCGCGGGCCGCCGGCGGCGCCGGCATGGTTGTGCTCGAGGGCAGCGTGGTCCACCCCTCCGACTGGCCCTACGAGTACGCGATCTTCGGCCACGAGCGCGACGTCGTGCCCGGCTACAGGCTCTGCGCCGAGGCCGTGCACGCCTACGGCGCCCTGGCCGTCGCCCAGCTCACCCACAGCGGCCAGCAGGGCAGCAGCCACTACTCCCAGTCCGCCCTCTGGGCCCCCTCGCCCGTGCCCGAGACCAACAGCCGCGAGGTGCCGAAGGAGATGGAGGAGGCGGACATCGCCGCCGTGGTGGCCGGTTTCGCCCAGGCCGCGGCCTACGCCGTCGAGGCCGGCCTCGACGGGGTCGAGCTCAACGCCGGCCAGGAGAGCCTGATCCGCCAGTTCCTCTCGCCCCTGACCAACCAGCGCCAGGACGGCTACGGCGGCGAGCTGGAGCACAGGCTGCGCTTCGCCCGCGAGGTGATCGCCGCCGTGCGCGAGCGCATCGGCCCTGGCCCCCTGCTGGGCCTGCGCCTGTGCGCCGACGAGTACGCGCCCTGGGCGGGGATCAAGCCCGACGACGCGCCCGCGATCGCCCGCCTGCTCGCCGCCGGCGGCCAGCTTGACTTCGTGAGCGTGACCAGCGGCAGCATCTACACGCTGCACATGACCCGCGCCGGCCTCTACGCGCCGCCCGGCTACAGCGCCCACCTGGCCGGGCCGATCCGCGCCGCCACTGGCCTGCCGACCTTTGCCCAGGGCAGCATCGTGGACCCGGCCGCCGCCGAGGGGCTGCTCGCGGACGGCACCGCCGACGCCGCCGAGATGACCCGGGCCCTGATCGCGGACCCCGACCTGGTGCGCAAGCTGCGCGCCGGCCGCCCCGCGGAGATCAGGCCGTGCCTGCTGCTCAACCAGGACTTCAGCGTGCGCACGGTGCAGAACCCGCGCCTGAGCTGCGAGAACAACCCCGCCGCCGGCTACGAGCTCGAGCCCGAGTTCGCGCCGCTGACGCCCGCCCCGGCCCGGCGCCGCGTGCTGGTGGTGGGCGGCGGCCCCGCCGGGCTCGAGGCCGCCCGCGTCGCCGCCCTGCGCGGCCACGAGGTCACGCTCCACGAGCGCGAGGGCCGGCTCGGCGGCGCCCTGCGGCTGGCCGCCGCCGCCCCCGGTCGCGAGCGCATCGCCCTCGAGGTCGAGTGGCTCGAGCGGCAGGTGCGCGCCCTCGGCGTGCTGGTCGAGACGGGCAGTAGCGTCACGCCCGAGCGCGTGCGCGGGCTGGCCCCCGACGCGGTGATCGTCGCTACGGGGGCGCGTCCCCAGCCCTACCCGCGCCTGCGGGTGGACCCCGAGGCCCGCGTCGCCGCGGCCCGCGAGGTGCTCGCCGGCGCCGTTGACGGGCCGCCCGGGCACGCCGTCGTCCTCGACGAGATCGGCAACCAGTGGATGGTCGGCGCCGCCGAGTGGCTCGCCGACCGGGGCTGGCAGGTCACCGTGGTCACGCCCGACATGTTCGTGGGCCAGCAGCTCACCCAGACCAACGAGCTCTCGCCCTGGAACCAGCGCGCCCCCGCCAAGGGCGTCGCCTTCATGCCGATGTACGAGCCCGGGCTCGTGGCGGGGCGCGCCGTCCACCTCCTCGAGCGCCACAGCCGCGAGGAGCTGACCCTCGACGAGGTGGACCTGGTGGTCTGCGTCAACCACGAGGCGCCCGACGAGGCCCTGTACCTGGCCCTCAAGGGCGCCGGCCACAGGGCGATCCGCGCCGGCGACTGCGTGGCCCCGCGCAGGCTCAGCCAGGCCATCCTGGAGGGACACCGCGCCGGCCGCGCGGTGTAGGGGCGAAGGGGAAGCACCATGCCAGAAGCCAAGCGCCTGCTCTTCACGCCGATCAAGCTCGGCGGCCTCACCCTGCGCAACCGGGTGGTCTTCTCGGCCCACCTGACCAACTACGCCGAGGAGTTCATGCCCTCGGAGCGCCACGCCGCCTACTACCGCGAGCGGGCCATCGGCGGCGCCGGCCTGATCATCACCGAGGAGCACTCCGTCCACCCCACCGACCACCCCTACGAGAAGCTGATCCACGCCTTCCACCCCGAGGTCATCCCCGGCTACCAGCGCATCACCCGCGCCGTACACGCCGAGGGCGCCCACATTCTGGCCCAGATCAACCACAACGGCCAGCAGGCCAGCGGCATGTTCACCCGCCTGCCGGTCTGGGGCCCCTCCTCCGTGGCCGACCCGCTCTTCCGCGAGGTGGCCAAGGCCATGGAGCCAGAGGACATCCAGGCCACCGTGCAGGGCTACGCGAAGGTGGCCCGCCACACCCAGCTCGGCGGCTTCGACGGCGTCGAGCTCCAGTGCTCCCACTCCTCCATGGTGCGCCAGTTCCTCTCGCGGGCGACCAACCGGCGCGAGGACGGCTACGGCGGCAGCCTGGAGAACCGTGCGCGCATCCTGCGCGAGATCGTCGCCGCGATCAGGCGGGCCGTGGGCCGCGACTACGTCGTCGGCGTGCGCCTCTGCGGCGACGAGCTGATCCCCGACGGGATTGTGCTCGAGGAGATGGTCGAGACCGCCCGCATCCTCGAGCGCGACGGCCAGATTGACTACCTCAACACCAGCATCGGCAGCGCCACCTCGACCCTGTTTATGATCGAGGCTTCGATGCACATCCCCCCCGGCTACGCCCTCTTCATCGCCTCGGCCCTGCGCAAGGCGGTGAAGCTGCCGGTGATCGGCGTGGGCCGGATCAAGGACCCGGTGCAGGCCGAGCGGGTGCTGGCCGAGGGCCACGCCGACCTGGTCGGCGTCGTGCGCGCCCAGATCGCCGACCCCGAGTGGGCCCGCAAGTCCCGCGAGGGCAAGGTCGAGGCGATCCGCCTCTGTCTCTCCTGCAACCAGGAGTGCGTCGGCCGCATGGGCTTCAACCGCTGGATGGGCTGCATCGAGACGCCCGCCACGGGCCGCGAGCGCGAGCTGGGCATCGGCACCCTCAGGCTTGCGCCCCGCGGCAAGAAGGTGCTGGTTGTGGGCGGCGGCCCCGCCGGGCTCAAGGCCGCCACCGTCGCGGCGCGCCGCGGCCACCACGTCACCGTGCTGGAGCGCGCCGGCCAGCCCGGCGGCCAGGTCAACACGGCGATCAAGGTTACCAACCGGGCCGAGTTCGGCGACCTGGTGCGCAACCTGCTCCACGAGGTGGGCGAGCTGGGCGTCGAGGTGCGCGCCGGCGTCGAGGCCACCCCCGAGCTGGTCCTCGCCGAGGCCCCCGACGCTGTCGTGGTCGCCACCGGCTCCACGCCCAACCGCCAGGCGTTCCCCGGCGCCGACGGGCCGGGCGTCTACGATGTGTCCGATGTGCTTGAGGGCCGGGCCCAGCTGGGCAAGAACGTGCTGCTGGTGGACACCCTCGGCTTCCACGAGGCCACCAGCACCGCCGAGTTCCTGGCCGAGCTGGGGTGCCGGGTCGAGGTGATCACCCAGACTCTCTACGTCGGGCAGGACCTCGGGGTCACCCTCGACCTTGAGCACTGGTACCGCCGGGCCCGCAGGCTCGGCATTCGCACCACGCCCGACTACACCGTGCTCTGGATCGAGCCGGGCAAGGTCAACGCCATCCACAACTACAGCGGTCGGCAGCGCGCCTTCGACGGGCTCGACAGCGTGGTGCTGGCGGTGCCTCGCCGCGCGAACGACGTCCTCTACAAGGCCCTCAGGGGCCGGGTGCGGGAGCTGCACCGCATCGGCGACGCCGTGGCCCCGCGCCGGGCCCACGCCGCGATCGTCGAGGGCGAGCGGGTCGGGAGGCTGATCTGAGGGATGAGGGGTGAGGGATGAACCATAGCATCGTGGTCGTGGCCGAGCGCGATGGGCCGAGCCTGAGCGAGGCCAGCCTGGAGTGCGTGGAGGAGGCCCGCGACCTGGCGGCGGCCCTTGGCGGGCAGGTGCACGCCATTGCGCCCGGCGCGTCCGAGGGCGCCGCCGCGGCCATGGCCGCCCACGGCGCCGACCAGGTCGTGCTGCTCGAGCACCCCGCCCTGGAGGCGTTCAGCGCGGACCTGTGGCTGGCCGCCCTGGAGGCGCCCCTGCGCGCCCTTGCGCCGACCCTCGTGCTCGCCCCCGACAGCGGGCAGGCCCGCTCCTGGCTGCCGCGCCTGGCCCTGCGCTGGCCGGCGCCCATCGTGACGCGCTGCCTGGCGATCTGGCTCGGCGCCGACGGCGCGCTCGAGCTCACCCGGCCCGCCCACAGCGGGGCCAACCACGAGCGCCTGGCCTGCCCCGGCGCGCCGACCGTCCTCGCCACCATGGCCCCCGGCGCCCGCGGCCTCGGCCGGCCCGACCAGGGGCGCCAGGCTCGCGTGGAGCGCGTCGCCCCCGAGCTCGACGGCGCCGCGACCCGCGACCGCTCGCGGGGTCGCCTGCCGCCCGACCCGCGCACGGTTGACATCAGCGAGGCCGATCGCGTGGTGGCCGGCGGCCTGGGCGTGGGCAGCCCCGAGGGCCTCGAGCTGCTCTGGCGGCTCTCCGACGCCCTGGGCGCCGCCGTCGGCGGCACCAGGGTCATCGCCGACCGCGGCTGGCTGCCCTTCGAGCGCCAGATTGGCTCCACCGGCAAGACTGTGGTCCCGCAGCTCTACATCGCCGTCGGCATCTCGGGCGCCAGCCAGCACACCTCCGGCATGACCGGCAGCGAGAGCGTGGTCGTGGTCAACACCGACCGCACCGCGCCCATGTTCGGCCTCGCCGACCTCGGCCTCGTCGGCGATATGCACGCCATCGTGCCCGAGGTGCTGCGCCTGCTCGGCGCAGACCAGGAGGCCGGGACACCGGGAGACGAGGCCACCGCGCAGACACCTGACCGCCCGTAGCGCGCCGCGCTCGCGGTCCGAGGAGTATCCATGACCGAGCAGTTTGACGTGATCGTCGTCGGCGCGGGGCCGGCGGGCAGCGCCGCGGCCCTGGTGGCGGCGCGGGCCGGGCTGAAGGTGCTGCTGCTCGAGCGGGGCGAGTACCCCGGCAGCAAGAACGTCTCGGGCGCGACCTTCTACGGCAGCGCCATCCTGCACGAGCTGATCCCCAACTGGTGGGAGCGGGCGCCCGTCGAGCGCTACGTCAACCGGCGCCAGGTCAGCTTCATGTCGCCCGCCACCTCGGTCACGGTGGACGTGCGCACCACTCGCTTCGCCGAGCCGCCCTACAACGGCTTCACGGTGCTGCGCCCGCGCTTCGACCGCTGGCTGGCCGAGGAGGCCGAGGCCGCCGGGGCCTTCCTGCTCTGCTCCACCGTCGCCGACGACGTGCTGCGCGAGGGCGGCCGGGTGGCGGGCGTGCGCGTCCGCGCCGAGCAGGGCGCGATCAGGGCCAACCTGGTGATCGCCTGCGACGGCGCCAACTCGTTCCTGGCCAAGCGGGCCGGCCTGCAGCGCGAGTTCCGCCAGGACGAGATGTCCCTGGGCGTGAAGGAGGTGATCGGCCTCGACGAGCAGACGGTCAACGAGCGCTTCCAGCTGGGCGGCGACGAGGGCGTGGCCTGCGAGTACATCGGCGCGATCACCGAGCGGGTGCGCGGCGGGGCCTTCCTCTACACCAACCGCGACAGCCTCTCGATCGGCGTGATTGGCCAGGTCTCCTCGCTGGTCGAGCGCAAGGCCCGCCCCTACGAGCTGCTCGAGCACTTCAAGCGGCACCCCTCGGTGGCGCCCCTGCTGCGCGGTGGCACCGTGCGCGAAT
>DAOLDO010000166.1:0-9703 GCA_035327325.1 Chloroflexaceae bacterium
GGGTCGGGCAGGGGCGTCTCGCCCTCGTGCCAGCCCAGGGCCGTCGCGTTGACCAGCAGCTCGCAGCCGGCCACGGCCTCGGCCAGCTCCGGGTCGTCGAGGGCCAGGGCCACAAGCGGGGGCGGCGGCTCGCCGTCGGCCGTCAGGCCGCGCTCGTCGGTGATCGCGACCAGCAGGTCGGCCAGCAGCTCCTCGGCGCGCTCGGGGGTGCGGTTGGCCACCACGATTGCCCCGGCGCCGGCCCCCGCCAGGGCGAAGGCCGCGGCGCGGGCGGCCCCGCTGGCCCCTAGGATCACCGCCGCGCGCCCCCGGGGCGCGAAGCCGGCGGCCGCCAGGTCGCCTATCAGGGCCGGCGCGTCGGTGTTGGCGCCCACCAGCTCGCCATCCGGCCCCTTGGAGATCGTATTGACCGCGCCGATCGCGGCGGCCTCGGCCTCCAGCCGGTCGAGCAGCGGGATGACGGCCTGCTTGTGCGGCAGGGTCACGTTGGCGCCGAGGTACTCGGGCCCGCGCAGGGCGGCGACGCGGGCCGCCAGCTCGGCCGCGGGGGTGTGGGCGGCCTCGTAGCGCGCGGCGACGCCCAGGTGGGCCAGGGCCGCGTTCTGCATCAGCGGCGAGCGGCTATGGGCGACGGGGTCGCCGATCAGGATGATCCGCTTCATTGGCAGGCGAGCCACTCGGCCTCGTAGATCCGGAACTCCTCGGCCGTGGCGGCGAAGTTGTGGCTGCCGTCGCGGGCGCAGTCGGCGACGAAGAACAGGTAGCCGCTGGCGGTGTCGGGCTGGGCCGCGGCCCTGAGGGCGGCGAGCCCCGGGGCGGCGATCGGGCCGGGGGGCAGGCCGGGGCGGGCCCTGGTGTTGTAGGGGCTGTCCACCTGCAGGTCGGTCGCGGTGAGCTCGCGGCGCCACCAGCTCTCCTCGGCCTCGCTGTAGCCCACGGCGTACTGCACGGTCGCGTCGGCGCCAAGGGTGAGCGGCCCGAGGATGGCCGCGCTCTCGGGCTTCAGCCGGTTCCAGAAGACGCCCGCGATCCGGGGCATCTCGGAGGCGAGGGCCGACTCGCGCTGCACGATCGAGGCCATGGTCACCACCTGGTGCACGGTGACGTCGGGCACCTGCACGCTGCGCTCGATCGTGGCGTACTGCTCGGCGAAGCGGGCGAGCATGGTGCGGACGACCTCGTCGGGCGCGGCCTGCTGGGGGAAGCGGTAGGTGTCGGGGAAGAGGTAGCCCTCGAGGCTGGCGCCCTCGGGCAGCGAGCTGAGCAGGAAGTACTCGGGGCGGAAGCGGTCGCCGTCGCGGGCGGCCTCGAGGAACGCCTCGGCGCCGACGATGCCCGCCTCCTCGAGGGCGACGGCCAGCTCCTCGAGGCGCAGGCCCTCGCGCAGGGTCACCTGGGTCTCGGCGACGCGGGCGCTCTGCAGGGCGACCAGGATCTGGCTCATGGTCATGGTCGGGCTGAGCACATAGCGGCCGGCCTGCAGCCTGCCGTCGAGGTCCTGCGTGCGGGCGAGCAGGGTGAAGAGGGCGGGCTGGCGGATCAGCTCCTCGGCCCGCAGCCTTGTGGCGATGTCGGCCGTGCTCTCGCCCTGCTCGACGATGAACTCAACCGGGTCGCCCTCGCGGGCGGCCGGCGCGCGGATCTCGCTCAGGGCGACGTAGCCGCCGCAGGCGATCACCAGCGCGATCATAGCGACGCCCAGCATCAGGGCGCGCACGTGGCGCATCAAGCGAACCTCCTTGGTCTCCGGGTCGGGCCCCCGCTGGATTATAGCACGGCCGAGTCGCTATAATGAGCCATGCGCAACACCGCCACGCCCCTCTGGCGACGGTGGCTGGCTCGCTGGTGGTACGCCTGGGGCCTCAGCCTCTCCTACGCCGCCGCCCGCGCCCAGGACCGCTCGCTCTTCCGCGCCGGCGCCAGGGCCTTCGGGCGGGCCGCCGGCGCCTGGCCCGCCTTCGCCCCCGCCTACTTCCAGCGCGGCGCCCTCCGCGGCCGCGAGCTCGGCGAGGTCGAGGCAGCCGTCGCCGACCTCACCAGGGCCGCCGAGCTCGACCCCGCCTGGCCCGACCCCTACCTCCAGCGGGGCCTGCTCCACCGCTTCCACGGCAGCCCCGCCGCGGCCCGCGCCGACCTGGCCCGCTACCTCGAGCTGGCCCCCGAGGGCGCCTGGCGCGACGAGGCCGCCCGCCTGCTGGCCGACCTGGCGGGCGAGGACGGGGGCGCCGGCGGGCCCGTGGTATAATGCGCGGGCCCTTTCGCGCGATCGTGAAGCCAAAACGCAGGTGGCCAATGAGCGAGTACCGGGCCTGGTACGCGGCGCAGGACGACCCCGACGAGCGCTACCCCCTCACCGAGATCGTCTACTACTCGCGCTCCGGCGGCCTGCTCGAGGTCCAGCACGACCTCGAGGCCCTGCGCCGGCGCGGCGCCGACGAGTGGAAGCAGCTGTTCGAGAGCCGCTGGATGCGCACCACCTGGCCCTACGGCTCGGGCGTCTGGGGCAAGCTCGAGTGGGTCTGCCCCCAGATTGACCACGCCAATGTCGTCAGCCTCTTCGAGGGCGGCACCAACCTGATGTGGGCCGAGCGCTTCGGGCGCGAGCTCGGCGTCGAGGACCTCTGGATCAAGCAGTGCGGCGTCAGCCACACCGGCAGCTTCAAGGACCTCGGCATGACCGTGCTGGTCAGCGTGGTCAAGCAGATGATCAGCGAGGGCAAGCCGATCCGCGCCGTGGCCTGCGCCTCGACGGGCGACACCTCGGCCGCCCTGGCCGCCTACGGCGCCGCCGCCGGCATCCCGACGATCGTCTTCCTGCCCAAGGGCAAGGTCAGCATCGCCCAGCTCGTGCAGCCGATCGCCCACGGAGCCACTGTGATCTCGCTCGACACCGACTTCGACGGCTGCATGAGGATCGTGCGCGAGGTGACAGCCGACTCGGGCAGCGGCCTCTACCTGGCCAACTCGCTCAACTCGCTGCGCGTGGAGGGCCAGAAGACCGTCGGCATCGAGATCGTCCAGCAGTTCGACTGGCAGGTGCCCGACTGGATCATCATCCCCGGCGGCAACCTCGGCAACACCTTCGCCCTCGGCAAGGGCCTGCTGATGCTGCGCGAGCTCGGGCTGATCGACCGGCTGCCCCGCATCGTCTGCGCCCAGGCCGAGCACGCCAACCCCCTCTACAGGGCCTACCTGAACGACTGGCGCTACGAGCCGATCGCCGCCAGGCCCACCGCGGCCTCGGCCATCCAGATCGGTGACCCTATCAGCATCAACAGGGCGATCAGCACCCTCAGGCGCTTCGACGGCGTGGTCGAGCAGGCCAGCGAGCAGGAGCTGGCCGACGCCGCGGCCCGCGCCGACCGTACGGGTGCCTACGCCTGCCCCCACACCGGCGTGGCGCTTGCGGCCCTGATCAAGCTGGTGGATCGCGGCCTGATCCGGGGCTCCGACCGCGTCGTGGTCATCTCGACCGCCCACGGCCTCAAGTTCAGCCGCTTCAAGGTGGACTACCACGAGAACACGCTGCGCGACGTGGTCAGCGCCCACGCCAACCCGCCCGTCGAGCTGCCGCCCGACGCCGATGCCGTGCGCCGGGTGATCGAGGAACGGATGGAGGGCGCCGCGGCGGGCCGCGGCTAGCGATGGGGATCGCAGGCTACGCCCGCCGGGTTGTCGCCGACGGGGCGCCCGCCGACATCGTCGCCGCCGAGACGGCCGCCGGCGGCGACCCGGCCCTCCTCGCGGCCGCCTGCCTCGCCGGCCCCGACCCGGGCTTCGCCGAGCGGGCGGGCGAGGGCGACGTGCTCGTCCTCGCCGGCGCGCTCCTGCCTGGCCCCGGCGCCGAGGCGGCCGTGAGCGCGCTTCAGGCCGTGGGCCTCGCCGCCGCCGTGTGCGCCGCCGCCGCCCCGGAGCTAGCCGAGGCCGGTGCCGTCTACGGGCTGCCCGTCGTGGTCGCCCCTGGCGCCGCCGGGGCCATCGCCGAGGGCGAGGTGGTGCGCCTCGACCTGGAGCGCGGTCGCCTGGAGTCGGGCGACCGCTCGTGGACGTTCGCGCCCCTCGGCCCGGAGGCCATTGCCGCCGCGCGGCGCGCCCAGCTCCTCGCCCGCATGCGGCGCGTTGTGGAGGACGAGGGCTACGCGGAGTAGACTTATGCGCTCAAAAGAGTTCCGCAACCTGGTGACGAGCCTCGCCCGCGGCGGCCAGCCCGCCGAGCCGCGCTGCCCCCACGCCGTCGAGTGCGGGGGGTGCGCCTTCCAGGATCGCCTCTACGCCGACCAGATCGCCGCGAAGCGGACGGCCCTCGCGCGCCTCTTCGGCGAGTCCGGCATCCTCGACCCCGAGGCGCAGGCCGCATTTGAGGTCGTCGCCTCGCCCGACCCGTACAACTACCGCACCCGCATGGACTACGTAGCCACCAAGGGGCGCTTTGGCCTGCGGGCGCGCGGCAAGTTCAACTACATCGTCGAGCTGAGCGAGTGCCACCTGATCCCGCCCGGGGCCTTCGCCGCGGCCAAAGCCGTCTGGGACGGCTCGCGGGAGCTGGGGCTGCCGGACTACAACATTCGCACCCACGAGGGCTTTCTGCGCTACGTCGTGGTGCGGCGCAGCCCCGACGACGAGCTGCTGCTGGCCGCGGTGACGGCGGCCGGGGCCTACGAGGCCGAGCTGGAGCGGCTGGCAGAGGTGGCCATGGCCCAGCCCGGCGTGCTGGGCTTTCACCACCTGCTCAACGACACGCTGACCGACCTGTCGTTTGGCGCGCCGGTGCGCCACTGGGGTCTGGCCGAGCTGCCGATGGCGGCGGGCGGGGCGCGGCTGGCGATCGGCCCTAACACCTTCTTCCAGAACAACACGCACCTCCTGGGCAGGCTACTGGACGACGTGCGCGGCGCTGTGGTGGCGCATCCCGGCGCCGGGGGCGCGCACGTGGCCGACCTGTACGGGGGCGTCGGCACGATCGCCCTGCACCTCGCGCCCCACGTCGGCGAGGTGGTCTGCGTGGAGTCCGTCGGCGAGAGCGCGGCCCTGGCTGCGCGCAACGCGGAGGCCGGCGGCGCGGGGAACGTGCGGGCGGTCGCCCAGGATGTGCTGCCGTTTCTGCGCGAGCAGCGGCCGGGCGCGTTCGCCGTGGCGGTGGCGGACCCGCCGCGCACCGGCCTGGGCCCGGACGTCTGCGCCGAGCTGCTGCGGGTGGCGCCCGAGCGCGTTGTCTACGTCTCGTGCAACCCGCTCACCCAGGTGGAGGACGTAGGGGCCCTGGGGGCGGGCTACGCGCTCGAGGGCCTCGTCGGCTACGACATGTTCCCGCACACGGCCCACGTAGAGACCATGGCCGTGCTGGCGCGGCGTCAATGAAATGATCCTGTAATCTTCGGTCGCGCGGCGTCAGGGAGCGCTTTCCCTGGCGGAAAGAGTTATCACTCTCGCCGAACCATGGGCTATAGTACCTCTTGACACAGAACGCCCGTTCGCCTATAATGCGAACACGCGTTCTACCTCCAGGCACCGTCACTAAGAGCAGACCCACCCCGCGCCCGGGCCGGCGCCGCCGGTCTACGCCCCGAAACGAGCAACTGAACGGTGAGGAGGAGTGCGGCGGAGAGGATCCGCCGGAGTGCTCCGCTTCGATGCTGCCGCGGCTGTGCCGGCGGCATCAGTTGTAGTGCCCCAGGCACAACGAGGGTGTAGCCATGGCTGTGACCAGCAAAGAGATTGGCGGCGGTCGGGCGGCCCGGGCCTCGCGGCTGCCGCGCAGCGTGGGGGCTGTGGCCTACATGGTCACCTTCCTGCTCGCGGCGCTTGCGATCTATGTGCTCGTCGGCGCGGTCGTGCAGTGGGGTCAGGTGCGGGTGGACGACATGCGCTACGGGCGGCCGCGCACGACCCACGTCGAGGGCTACGTCGGCCACGGGGCCGAGGCGCCGGGCAGCCCGACGCGCCTGGTCGGGCTGAACCTCAACCGGCAGGTCGTCGTGCTGGAGCTGCCGGCCGGCGACGCGACGCAGGTGCGCAGCCTCCCCGGCCCATACCTGTTTGGTGCCGATCAGGATCTGACTCCTGTGTTATTATCTCTGCGGGACATGGATGGTGACGGCCAGGACGACCTGATCGCCAACGTCCGCAACGAGCAGATCATCTACCTCAACCGCGACGGAGGGTTCCGGCTGCCCACGCCCGAGGAGCAGCAGCGGCTTGTGCAGGAGCTTGGTTCGTGAGCACGCCTGAAGATCGACGCCCGCCGCGCCGCTCCGACCAGGCCCCCGGGGATCGGCAGCAGCGGCAGCGCCGGGGGCCCCTGTTCCCGCTCGACGACGACGATATCGCGGCGACGACGCAGCGCCGGCCCCCGTCGCCCCTCGGCGACCTGGTCGAGGATATTGACCGCGCCCTTCCGCTCAGGGCGGCGCCCCAGCCCGCGCGTCGCGCCGCGCCGCCCGCGCAGCGCGGCTACGAGCCAACCCCGCCGCCGGCGCGCCGCGAGGGGCCGCCGCGGCCGGTGACCACGCGGGAGCGGCCGGCCGTCCCCCGGCAGAGTTTGCGGCCCCCGCTCGACGAGCTGGTCGAGGGGCAAGCGGCGCCACTGCGACGGGCACACGCCAGCTACGACGACTCCGCCTCCGACCTGCTGCGCCTCGAGCACGACCTCGCGTCGCGTGGGGGCTCGGGCTTCGGCGGCTACCTGGCCCCGGCGCCGGCGATGAGCGTGAGCCACTGGGTCTGGATGGGCATGATCGCCCTGGCCAGCGTCCTCATCCTCACCACCCTCGGCGGCGGCCCCGGCGCAACCAACTTCAGCCGCTGGGGCGCTTTCCTCGCGGGCGGCGCGCCCGCGGCGGTCAGCCAGCCGGCGCTCTTCGTGGGCCAGGCCCGCCCCGTGGGCGACTACACCCTGCGCGCCCCGCCCAGCGTCACGCCGCAGCTGATTGACAGCATCCTTGCCTCCTACGGATCGCCCGCGGTGGGCACAGGCGAGGTCTGGTACAACCTCGGCCTCGAGTACGGGATCGACCCCGCCTTCGCCGTGGCCTTCTTCATCCACGAGAGCGCCGCGGGCACGGCCCAGGGCTGGGCGGGCCACAAGCCCGACGGGAGCACGACCCACAATGTGGGCAATATCATCTGCGCCGGCTACAGCACGTGCTTCGGGCGCTTCCGCGACTACCCGTCGTGGGACAAGGGTATCGAGGATTGGTACCGCCTGATCTCGGTCGAGTACCTCGACGGCCGCGGCCACAAGACGGTGGCGGACATCATCCCGGTCTACGCGCCCTCGTTCGAGAACGACGTCCACGGCTACGTCAACGTCGTGCAGCGCCTCGTTGACCAGTGGCGGGCGCAGGGGGCGCCGTAAGATGTACAATCGCTGGGGTGAGACGGGCAGGGGCGGCGCCCTCCTGCTGGCCCTGCTCGTGGCGGGCTTCCTGCTCTGGCCGCGGCCCGGCGCCGGCCAGGTGCGGCTCAGCGGGTGGGTGCCCCAGGGCCCCGTGGCCCAGGCCGGCCTCGCCGCGGGCCAGCCGGCGGCCCTGAGCGGCTTCGCGGGCGTGCAGCAGGGCCGGGGCCTCGCCGGCGACCCGCGCCCCCAGGGCAACCCGCTGGGGGCGCCCAACACGGTGATGACCCAGGGGTACGGCGTCGGCACCCACGCCCCCGCCGAGATCTGGGGCGCCATTGACCTCGCGATCGACGGCAACGGCGATGGCGCGGCCGACCCCGATGGCAGCTGGAACCATCCGATCTATGCCACCCACGCCGGCGTGATCAAGGTGACGCCCAACAGCCACCCGGCGGGCAACCACGTCTGGGTCACCGGCGACGAGTACCGCACCGGCTACTCGCACCTGGCGGACTTCGCCGTCAGCGACGGCCAGACCGTGCAACGGGGCGACCTGATCGGCTACCTCGGCTCGACCGGCATGTCCTCGGGCCCCCACCTCGACTACCAGGTCTGGGTGAAGCAGGGCGGGGCCTGGGTCAACGTCAACCCGCTGGACTACGGGGCCCTCGACGGGGCGCCGTAGCAGGGGCGCGACAGCGCCGTATGCGCGGAGGGCCCAGAGTGGGGAGATAGCTCCCCCTCCTCTGGGCCCTCCTGGCGTCTACTGGCGGGCTCGGTGGCGGCGCCTACGAGCGGGCGGCCCGCCACGAGGCCGCGGCATAGGGCCCGTGGGGGTCGGCCGACTCGCTGGCGCTGTAGTGCTGGCGGGCGCCGTCCTCGTCGCCGCCGAGGCGCAGCAGCTCGCCGAGGTAGTAGTGCAGGCCGGCCCGCTGCGGGGCCGGGCAGGCGACCAGCAGGCCCTCGGCCCCGGCCAGGGCCAGGCGGGCCTCGGCGAGCCGGGACTGGCGCAGCAGGAGCGCGGCCAGGGCGCAGCGGAGGGCCCCCTCCTCGGCGGGGCGGGCGGGCAGGGCGAGGCCCGCCCGCAGCAGCGCCTCCACATGCTCGGGGGCGGCGCCGAGCTGCTCCTCGGCGGAGGCCAGGTGCAGGTGGGCCGCCGGCGAGCGCCTGTTGGCGGCGAGGGCGGACAGGGCCGCCGCCCTGGCCTCCTGTGGGCGCCCGTCCTCCAGGAGGGCCGCGCCGAGGCTGGCCTGGAGCTCGGGCTGGCCGGGGAAGAGGGCCGCGGCGCGCTCGAAGGCGCCGACGGCGGCCGTGGCGTCGCCGCGGGCCAGGGCCAGGGCGCCCCGCAGGGCCTGGGCGTCGGCCGAGGCGGGGTGCATCAGGGCGGCCGCGCCGGCGAGCCGCTCGGCCCGCTCGTAGGCGGCCGCGGCGAGGGCCTGTCGGCCCAGGGCCAGCAGGGCCACCCGGGCGCCGAAGTAGACTGTGACGGCGAGACCCAGCAGGGCCAGCAGCGGCGAGGGCCCCCGCAGGCTGTGCAGGCCGAGCAACGCCGTGAGCAGCACCGCCTCGGGGACGAGCAGGAGCTGCCGTCGGAGCCAGGTCAGGGCGGCCCTCGGCCGCCCCTCGGGCGACAGAGTGTCGGCGCGGAGGTGCGCGGGTGCGCGCTCGTGTGCGGTGGGCATGTGGTGAGCCTGTCTATCGTGGGCGGTGGTCATGTCCGGTGCCTTTAGTGTATAGTGAGGTTGTGACAGCTACTGTCACAGCGTCGCCAATGACAACGTTTGTTCGTTAACCATTCTGCAAGAATGCAGCCAGCGCGCGCAACAATAGTCGGAGCCCGGCCGTCCAATGGCCAGAGGCGACGGAGCGACCGTCGCGCAGCTTGCTAAGGAGTTCGCGATGCAACCGCGCCTGAAGCGCAGCGCCACCGAGACGATGGTGGCGGGCGTCTGCGGCGGGCTCGCCGAGTACTTCAACATTGACCCGGTGATCGTCCGCCTGATCTTTGTGCTGGTCACGCTCACTAGCGGCCTGGGCGTGCCGGTCTACATCCTGCTCTGGATCATCATGCCCAAGGGCGACGCCACGACGGGCCAGGGCTCCTTCGAGCAGGGCGCGCGGCAGTTCGGCGACGAGGTCTCGCAGCTCGGGCAGCAGTTCTCGCAGGAGGCGTCGCGCCTCGGCCGCGAGGTGCTGGTCGGCCAGCGCCAGGGCCAGTCGCAGGCCCGCGGCGGCTCGTCCGCGGCCGCGCCCCCGCCCCCGGCTGAGTACCGCTTCGACCCGCTGACCGGCCAGCCGATTGACCCCGAGGCCCCCTCGACCGGCCGCACGGTCAACCTGAACGTGCCCCCGGCCGAGTTGCCCGCC
>DAOLDO010000167.1:0-9677 GCA_035327325.1 Chloroflexaceae bacterium
CGTCAGGGCCTGGGCCCGGGCGACGATGCGCTCGACCAGCCGGCCCGCCACCCTCTTGTGGACGATCAGGCGGCTGGTGGCGGTGCAGCGCTGGCCCGTGGTGCCGAAGGCCGCCCAGACCACGCCCTGCTCCACGAGGTCGAGGTCGGCGTCGTCCATGACGATCATGGGGTTCTTGCCGCCCATTTCCAGGCTGACCCGCTTGAGCTGGCGGGCGCCCAGCTCGTAGACCATGCGGCCCACCTCGGTGCTGCCGGTGAACGAGATTACCGGCACGTCGGGGTGCTCGACCAGGGGCTGGCCGGCGCTGGGGCCGTGGCCGGTAACGATATTGATCACCCCTGGCGGCACGCCGGCCTCGGTCAGGCACTCGACCAGGTTGTAGGTGCTGACCGAGGCGTCCTCGCCGGGCTTGATCACCACGGTGTTGCCGGCCACCAGGGCGGGCAGCATCTTCCACGAGGCGATGGCCATGGGGAAGTTCCAGGGGGTGACCAGGCCGACCACGCCGAGGGGCTGACGGATGCTCATCTGAAACTTGTTGGGCAGCTCGGAGGGCGTGGTGACGCCGTGCATGCGCCGGCCCTCGCTGCCCGCGTACTGGGCCATGCCGATCGCCTCGACGATGTCGCCGCCGGCCTCGAAGAGGGGCTTGCCCATCTCGCGGGTCAGGTCGCGGCTGTAGCGCTCCTTGCGCTCCTGCAGCAGCTCGGCGGCCCTGAGCAGGATCTCGCCGCGGCGGGGGGCGGGCACGGCGCGCCAGGCGGGGTAGGCGGCCTGCGCGGCGGCCACGGCGGCGTTGACGTCTTCGGCGTCGCTGTCCTGGAAGACGCCGACCAGGTCGCGCCGGTCGGCCGGGTTGCGCCGCTCGAAGGTCTTGCCGCCGCTGCTGGCGACGAACTCGCCGCCGATGAAGTTCTTGAAGACACGATCGGACATCTTCGTCCTCCTGAGAGTAGGCTAACGTGCCGGGGGGCAGCGCCGATTATAGCACGGGCGCACGCCGGGTTCGGTTATGCCTTATACTATCAGGCAGAGGCGGCGGCGCGCCAGCGGCCCGGCGCCCCGGCTGCCACGTGTGAGCCGCGCCCGCGCCGAGGCGACTGGGCCGGAAGGTCGAGGAACACCATGCTGGAGATCGAGGTTGCGGTAGCGAAGGTGGCCTACCACGGCGCCGGCGAGAGCGGCGACACCCTTGAGATGATCGAGCGCCCCGGCGGCGGCTTTTCGTTCGTGTTGGTTGACGGGCAGGGCACGGGCCGCGGCGCCAAGACCCTGAGCAACCTGCTCGCCACCAGGGCGATCTCGCTGCTCAAGGACGGCGCCCGCGACGGCGCCGCCGCCCGCGCCGTCCACGACTACCTGTACACCTACAGGATGGGCCAGGTCTCGGCCACGCTCAACATCCTCTCGGTTGACTTCCAGAGCGGCAAGATCCTGATGTCGCGCAACAACCCGGCCCCCTTCTTCGTGATCGATCGGCGCGGGCTGCGCTCGTACAGCGAGCCCTCGACCCCGATCGGCCTGCAGCCCATGACCAAGCCCGTGATCACCGAGCTGCCCGTCACACCCTACAGCTACGTGGTGGTCTTCACCGACGGCCTGATGCGCGCCGGCGAGCGCTTCGGCGCCGATGTCGAGCTCGGCAACGTCCTCTCGGGCTGGCCCGCCGAGGCCGGGCGCAGCGCCCAGGAGCTGACCGACGAGCTGCTCGGCCGCGCCCTCGAGCTCGACCAGGGCGCGCCCAGCGACGACATGAGCATCCTGACCCTGGCCGTGCTGCCCCGCGAGGCCCCCCGCGGGGTGCGCCGCCTGCTCACCAGCATCCCCTTCGACGGCCCCACATGGCCCGCGCCACGCCCCCGCGACGGCGACGAGTCGTGAGCCGGGCAGGCTCAGAGACCCAGATGTACGGGCGCCCCAGCGTGGGCGCCCGACTCACCTGAGCGATGAAACGACCCGAGAGCGCACGCCCCCCCTACAGGACAGCCCGCGAGCGGGTCGCCGCGCGCCGCGCCGAGGGCGGGCCGCCCCCGCGCTCGCGCTCCCCGCGCCGCCGCGGCTGCAGCCCCATCGTCGCCGTAGGCGGGGCCGCCGCCCTGGTCCTGCTGCTCGCCCTGCTGGCCGCCGGGCGCTGGGCCGGCGGCGCCCTCGGCGCCCTGGAGGAGGCCGACCCGCGCCGGCCCTCGCCCGCCGCCGGGGTCGCCCCCGCCGAGCTCCCGGCCAGCCTGCGCGAGCCCTTCAACGTGCTGCTGGTCGGCGTGGACCGGCGCGAGAGCCCCGAGGAGGGCGTGCGCTCCGACACGCTGATCGTCGTCCACGTGGACCCGACCGAGGGCTGGGCCGGCATGCTCGCCATCCCCCGCGACTCGGTCGTCCAGGTCCCCGGCCTCGGCCTGCAGAAGATCAACACCGCCTACACCTACGGCTTCAACAACGCCGCCCGGCTCTACGGCGAGGGCACGGCCCCAGAGGCCGGCGGCGGCGCCCTCGCCGCCGAGACGGTCGAGGGCTTCCTCGGCCTCGAGGTGGACTACATCGCCCAGGTTGACTTCAGCGGCTTCGAGCGCATCGTCAACACCCTCGGCGGGATCAGCCTCGACGTCGAGCGCCCCCTGCTCGACTCCTCCTACCCGACCGAGGACTACGGCTACGAGCGCATCTACATCCCCGCCGGCCTCCAGGTGATGGACGGCGAGACCGCCCTGCGCTACGCCCGCTCGCGCCACAGCTCCAGCGACTTCGACCGCTCGGCCCGCCAGCAGCAGGTGCTGCGCGCCATGCTCGCCGAGGTGCGCGCCCGCGGCCTGCTCAGCCAGGCGGCCCTGCTGCCCGACCTCGCCCGCGACCTCGAGGCCAGCGTCAGCACCACCCTGCCCCTCAGCGACCTCGAGACGCTGCGCGGCCTCGCCGCCCTGGCCGCCGGCCTCGACGCCAGCCGCATCGTCAGCCTCAGCCTCAACCCCAACGACGTGCGCGTGGTGGCCGAGCAGGGCTCGGACATCTACTGGGAGCCCGCCGACGTGGCCGCCCAGGTGGCCCGGCTGCTGGCCGGCCCCGACGGCCCCGCCGAGCTGGCCCGCGTCGTGGTGCTCAACGGCGCCGGGGTGCGCGGCCTGGCCGGGCGGGTGAGCGGCCGCCTCGAGGCTCAGGGCTTCACCGTGAACCCGCCCGCCGACGCGCCGCTGCCCGCCGAGCGGACCCGCCTGATTGACTACGCCGGCCGCCCCGAGACCCTGCGCCGCCTCGCCGACACCCTCGGCCTCGACCCCGGCCAGGTCTACACCACGCCCCCGGCCGACGCGCCCCAGCCCCCCTTCCAGGCCGACATCGTCCTGCTGATCGGCGCCGACTACGCGCCCGCCTGGGTCGGCGAGTGAGCTGTGAGCTGTGAGGTGTGACGCCTGCACGGCCGTGCTCGTGGCGGAATCACACCTCACACAGCGAGCGCCAGCGAGCGACTCACACCTCAGGCTGGTAACTCCGCGGAGTAGCATGGCAGGTGGGAGATCGAAGGGGGCACAGCGCAGCTCGAGCACTGCGGCGGCCTTCATCCCTCATCCCTCATCCTTCATCCTTCCAGCGGAGGTGCGCGATGGAGCACGCGATTCACGTCGGGCAGCGGGCGAGCATGCGCAAGACGATCACCGAGGCCGACGTCGTCCTCTTCGGCTGCGTCACGGGGGACCAGAACCCCGTCCACACGGACGAGATCTCCGCGCGCGAGTCGCGCTTCGGGCGCCGCATCGCCCACGGCATGCTCGCCGCCGGCCTGATCTCGGCCGTGCTGGGCATGCGCCTGCCGGGCCCCGGCACGGTCTACCTCAAGCAGACCCTCAGCTTCCGCAAGCCGATCTACATCAACGACACCGTAACCACCACCGTGGTCGTGGCCGCGATCCGCGAGGACAAGCCGATCGCGACCCTGACCACCACGGTCACCAACCAGGACGGCGAGGTCTGCGTCGAGGGCGAGTCGCTGGTCTACTGCGACCAGTGCAAGATCAACGGCTTCGACCCCCACGGCCGGCTGAGCCAGGCCCAGGCCGCCGCCCCCGCCGAGTAGGACGCGGAATCGCCAGCTGGCACACAGCTTGCTTCTGCCGGGGCAGAGCGACGCTGTAAGCCCCTGCGCGGAAGTGAGGTGATGATGTTTGCCATCAATGGTGTGACCTTCTCCCTGGTGGAGATCCTGGTCTGGCTGCTGGTCGCGGCCATCTGCGGCGCGATCGCCGAGGCCCTGGTGGGCTTCAGCCCGGGCGGCCTGCTGGCCTCGATCGCGATCGGCCTGGTGGGCGCCTTTATCGGCACCTGGCTGGCGGCGGCCCTCGGGCTGCCGGCCCTGTTCACGCTGACCTTCGGGGACGTGCAGGTCGAGCTGATCTGGACCATCCTCGGCGCGGCCCTGTTCGTCGGCATCCTCTCGCTGATCAGGCGGCCAAGACGGCGTTACCGGCGGGCGGTGTAGCTCCGCTCGAGCAGGTACAGCCCGACCTCGCCGTCTCTGGCGTAGTCGGTGACGGTGTAGCCGGCGGCGAAGGCCGCCTCGGCGAGGGCCCGGACCTGGTAACGCCAGGCCCGGGCCCTCGGCATGTCCCGCTCCCGCAGCGCGTCTACGTCGGCCGGGATCTGGACGAGGAGGCGCTCGCCGTCCGGCAGGGCGGGGGTCGCGAGGGGGTCGGGGTTAGCAACGGTAGCCGCGGCGCGCAGGCCCTCGGCCGTGGCGAGTGTGTGGGCGCCGGCGGCGCGGGCCGCCACGCGCTCGGAGGACAGCCACCACTCGACGCGGAAGCGGTCGCTCGGCAGCTCGCCGGCGGGGTCCTCGGGCTCGGGGCCGTAGAGGTTGCGCAGGTAGGTGCGGCAGACGGCGCCGAGCTTGGCCAGGTTCAGACGAGCGTTGCGGCTGATCAGCGGGTCGAAGGTCCAGGTCATCAGCTCGAGGCCCTGGGCGAGGGCCTGCTCGCGCTGGGCCCACTTGAGCCGCTCGCCGACGCGCGCGTCGCGGTAGCCGGGCAGCACGGCGGCCATGTGCGAGGTGTGCTTGAGCCGCCCGTCCTCGGCGCGGCCGAGGAAGCCGAAGACGAAGCCGACCAGCGGCGCGCCGGGGGCGTCCGCGTCGAAGGCGCCGAGGCAGATCCCGCCGCTCTTGTGGGCCGTGAGCAGCATGTGATGGGGCACCGCGCCGAACTCGCCCCAGATGGCGCGCTGCACGGCCTCGCAGGCCATGTACTCGGCGTAGGACTGGACCGGACGGATCTCGATGGGCATCGGCGTCTCGCGGGGTGCTGGCGCGACAGAACCGGGCCTCGGCGGGCGCGCGACAGGGGCCGCGCTCGGCGAGCGCGGCCCGATTATACCAACTCCGGCGGCGCGCACGGGCGCGGTGCGCCGAGCCCGCTACCCCAGCGCCCTGATCCGCACCTGCCCGGCGAGGCGCTCGACCTCGGCGCGCGCGCCGACCGCCGTGCCGTCGCTGGCGGCGGCCGCCGCGCCGCAGGCGACGCCCCAGCGCAGGGCCTCGACCGGGTCGCCGCGGCTCAGGCCCCAGACCATGCCGGCCACGAGCGAGTCGCCCGCGCCGATCGGGTTGCGCTCCCGGATGGCCGGCGGCGTGGCCAGCCACCCCCTGCCGTCGTGGGCCAGGAGCGCGCCGTCGGCGCCGAGCGAGATCGCCACGTAGGGCACGCCGTCGAGGGCGCGGGCCGCCGCCAGGGCCTCGGCGGTCGCGCCCACCGGCCGCCCCGTCAGCTCGGCCGCCTCGACGGCGTTTGGCTTGACCAGGGTCGGCCCGGCCGCGCAGCCGTGGCGCAGGGGCGGACCGCTCGTGTCGAGGGCCACGTGGGCGCCGGCGGCGCGCAGGGCGCCGATCAGCTCGGCGTACAGCTCGGCGGGCACGCCCGGCGGCAGGCTGCCGGCGAGCACCCACCAGTCGCCCCGGCGCGCCCTGGCCCGCACCCGCTCCAGCAGGGCGGCCTGCTCGTGGGGCGCGATGGTCGGGCCGGCCTCGTTGACCTTCAAGTGGTGGTCGCGGGCCGCGGTGACGATGCTCACGTTGGTGCGGGTCTCGCCGGCAACCCAGACGAAGTCGGTGGCGACGCCCAGGGCCTCGAGCCCGTCGCGCAGGGCCTCGCCTGTGCGGCCGCCGGCGAGGCCAAGGGCCACGCTCTCGCAGCCGAGGGCGGCGAGCATGCGCGAGACGTTGAAGCCCTTGCCGCCGCAGTCGAGGCGCACCTCGCTGGCGCGCAGCACCGTGTCGAAGGCGAGGGCGGGCACGCACAGCTCGCGGTCGAGGGCGGGGTTCAGGGTGACGGTGTAGATCATGACGGCCGCCAGAGCTTCGCGATCAGGGCCCGCTCGGCCGCGGGCGTCCACTGGCCGTCGGGGCCGAGGTGGGCGGCCAGGTCGGGGTGAACCTCCCGCAGCTCGTCGAGGGACATGAGCGGCAGGTCGTCGAGCTGGGGGAAGATCACCACCTTGCCGGCGTAGCGCCCCTCCATCATGGCCCTGATCCCGTCGTGGGCGGCGGCCATGCCGCCGACGGCGGCGACCGAGCGGTTGGGCGAGAGCTGGCGGGCCACGGTCTTGTCAATCACCAGGGCCTGGTCGCTCAGGCGCGAGCCCGAGGTGCCGGTCAGCTGGGCGCCGTGCAGGTAGACGTCGCTCAGGTTGAGCGGGGCCATGGTGCCGTTGGGCACCCCCGCGAAGAGCACCAGCATGCCGTCGAAGCGCATCAGCCGGGCGGCCTCGGCCATGAGCGCCGCGACGGGCACGCTCACCACCACGTCGTCGGCGCCGGCGCCGCCGGTCTCGCGCTCGACCAGCTCGCGCAGGGCGCCGTGGCCGCTGGCCGGGTTGAGCGTGAGCAGCCGCCGGCCGTTGGCCCGGGCGATCGGCTGGAACAGGGCCTCGAGGGCGGCCAGCCGGCCCTCGTTCACGTCGGTGGCGATCACGGTGCGCGGCCCGTCCGGCAGCTCGAGGGCGCGCTGCACATGCATCTGCCCCATCGGGCCGCCCGCGCCGACGAAGAGGGCCACGCCGCCGGCCCGCAGCTCGCAGCGGTTGCGCTCCTCGCCGTACGCGGCGGCGATGTCGGGGCCCCGCGAGCCCACGAAGGCGGTGTAGTCGTAGTGGATGCGCCCGACATCAACCAGGGGCTCGCCGTCGAGGGGCCTGCGGCCGACCAGGTTGACCGTGCCGCGGCGGGCGACCAGGCGCGCCGCCGCGCCGACCAGCTCGGCCGAGGTGGGGTCGAGCACGACGATGTCGTCGAAGCCGGCCCCGCCCGTCAGCTCGTCGCGCAGGGCCGCGAACTCGTCCGGCCCGAGGCCGTCGCGGCGCAGCACGCGCGGGTCGCCCGCGAAGAGGGCCGCGACCGCGGGGGGCGGGTCGCTGAGCACGACGGTGGCGGGCGCGTCGGCGTAGCGCGAGAAGCTGTAGTCGCCCTCGTCGTCGCGGCGGCCGATGATCCACATGGTGCCGCCGGGCTTCGGGGCGAGGCGGCGGCGCTGGGTGTAGGCGCCCTCGACGCAGGCCCATGGCTCGGTCAGGGCCGTCTCGGCGTAGCCCAGCTCGTCGGGCACGGGCAGCACGTAGGCGCCGTCGTCGGCGGCGAGGACCTCGGGGCCGATCAGGTGGAACTGGATCAGACCGCCGGGGATGGTGTAGCCGTAGGCGGTGCTGCGCCCGTCCACGTAGATGTCGGGCTGCATGGCCAGGCGCTGGCCGGGGGCGTAGCGGTCGCGCAGCTGCTTGCCAACCCTGAGCACGGTGAGGGCGGCCTCGTGGCCGAGGCGGGTCGGCTCGCCGGCCAGGTCGCGGTTGTAGAGCTTGGGGTGGCGGCCGCCCTGCTGGATCAGCTTGACGTCGGAGAAGCACATGCCGACGGCGTCCACGCGCACCAGCAGCTGGTCGTCGCCGGGCTCGGGAACTGGCAGGCGCTCGGGGCGACCATCGCGGCCGATCTGCTCGACCCCGGCGCCGTACATGTTCCAGGCCCAGGTCTCGGCGGCCACGGGGGCCTCGGGCGATCGGTAGCGCTCGAAGGGGGCGGCCTCGTCCTCCGCCGCGGTGGGCGGGGGGGCCGGGTCAACACGGGTGGTCATTGGCGTGCTCCTGCTCGCACCTGAGCGGCCGTGGCGCAGGCGAGGGCCTGGCGGGCGCGGTCGCGGCAGTCGGCGAGGCTGAGGGCGCGGATCTGGGCCTTGACGGCGGGGATGGCCGGCGCGCTGACGCTCAGCTCGTCCACGCCGAGGCCCACCAGGATCGGCACGGCGAGCGGGTCGGCCCCGAGCTCGCCGCAGACCCCGACCCAGCGGCCGGCGGCGTGGGCGGCCTCGACGGTGCGCGCGATCAGGCGCAGCACGGCGGGGTGCAGCCCGTCGGCCTTGAGGGCCAGGTTGGGGTGGGTGCGGTCCATCGCCAGGGTGTACTGGGTCAGGTCGTTGGTGCCGACCGAGAAGAAGTCCACCTCGGCGGCCAGGGCGTCGGCCATGAGCGCGGCCGAGGGCACCTCGACCATGATCCCGACCTCGACGGGCGGGGCGCCCAGCTCGGCGCGCAGCCCCTCGAGCATGGCGCGGGCGGCGCGCAGCTCCTCCAGGTCGGCGACCATGGGGAACATGACGCGCAGGGTGCCGGCGGGGGCGGCGCGCAGGATGGCGCGCAGCTGCTGGCGCAGCAGCTCGGGGTGGGCCAGGCAGAGCCTGATGCCGCGCTCGCCGAGGAAGGGGTTCTCCTCGGCGGGCAGGTCGAGGTAGGGCAGGGGCTTATCGCCGCCGATGTCGAGGGTGCGCACGATCACGGGGCGGCCCTCGAGGGCGCGGGCGATGCCGGCGTAGACCTCGACCTGCTCGTCCTCGCTGGGGGCGGTGGTGCGCTCGAGGAAGAGGAACTCGGTGCGCAGGAGGCCCACGCCCTCGGCGCCGCTCGCGGCGGCCTTGCGCGCGTCGGCCAGGCCGCCGATGTTGGCGGCCACCTCGACCCTGTGGCCGTCGGTGGTGACCGCCGGCTCGTCGGCCAAACGGGCGGCGGCGGCGGCCTGCTCGCGGGCCGCCGCCTGGGCCCTGCGCGCGGCCTCGACCGCGGCCGCGCCGGGGCGGGCGGTGAGGGTGCCGGCGGCGCCGTCGAGGATGACCTCGACGCCCGGGTCGAGCTCGAGCAGGCCGGCGCCCGCGCTGACCACGGCGGGCAGGCCGAGGGCGCGGGCCAGGATGGCGGTGTGGGCGTTCGGCCCGCCCACGGCGGTGCAGAAGCCGAGCACACGGCGCGGGTCGAGGGCCGCCGTCTCGGAGGGGGTCAGGTCGTAGGCGGCCACGACCACGGGGTGCGCGGGCAGCGCGGGGGCGGCCGCGGCGGCGCCGACGAGCAGGCGCAGCACCCGCTCGCCCACATCCCGCAGGTCGGTGGCGCGCTCGGCGAGCAGCTGGTTGTCGAGGCGGGCCAGGGCCTCGGCCTCGGCCTCGATGGTGGCCCGCCAGGCCTCGGCGGCGCCGCGCCCGCCGGCGATGGTGGCCCGCACCCGCTCGATCAGCTCGGGGTCGGCCAGCAGCTCGGCGTGGACCTCGAAGATCGCGGCCTCGGCGGCGGCGGTGCGCAGCAGCACCTGCTCGCGCAGGGTCATGACCTGCTGGCGGGCGGCCTCGAGGGCGGCGGCCAGGCGGGCCTGCTCGGGCTCGGCG
>DAOLDO010000168.1:0-9668 GCA_035327325.1 Chloroflexaceae bacterium
CCACTCCCCCGCGCGCCGCCTCGCCCGCGACCGCCAGCAGGTGGACGAGCTGTCCAGGCGCCTCGAGCGCGCCGCGGCCGGCGGCGCGGAGCTGCGCCGGGCGGGGCTGGCCGGCCTGCATGGCCGCCTCGCCGCCCTCAGCCCCCTCGCCACCCTGGCCCGCGGCTACGCCGTCGTGCGCCGCGCCGACACCGGCCAGGTGCTCACCGCCCCCGCCCAGGCCGCCCCCGGGGCCCGCCTGCGCATAACAGTGCGCGACGGCGACCTCGCCGCCGTCGCCCAAGCCCCTGAGGACGACCGCCCATGAGCGCGCCAGCCGACGCCGAGTCCTACGAGACCCTCTACGCCCGCCTGCAGGAGGTGGTGGCCCGCCTCGAGCAGGGCGAGCTGCCCCTCGCCGAGACCCTGGCCCTCTACGAGCAGGGCGTCAAGCTCGCCGCCGCCTGCCAGGGCCTGCTCGACGCCGCCGAGCTGCGCGTGCAGCAGCTCCAGGCGGGCCCCGGGGGCGACGAGGACTAGATCCAGGACCTTCCGGCTATGCCCACCCAGGGCGCGAGCAGCTACGATCCGATCTGCGATCCGCGCCGCTCGAGCCAGGCTCGCCCCGATCCGCAAGGGAAAGGGGCTAGCTCCCGCCCCCCGGAGATAGGATGCGCCAAGCAGAAAGCTTCCACCGCTACCCCCGCCTGATCACCGCCTTTGTCGCCTGGCTCTCGGCGATCCTCGTCACCCTGGCGATGGTCAACCTGGGCGTGGCCCTCCTGCGCGGCCTGTGGGATGTGCTGGGGCGCGACGATACGCTCCTGCGCAGGGTGCCGTTCCTGCTGCAGGTCGTCACCTGGATCGAGGGCGCCCCCCGCGCCCCCACCGACACGGTGCTCGAGCTCCTGCCCACCCTGCTCGCCCCCCTGGCCTGGGCCGCCGCGGCCCTTTTCCTCGCCCTCGTGCTGCGCAACGCCTTCCCGGCCGTGCGCACCAGCAGCGTCGGCATGCTGGTCGAGTTCGCCGGCACCTGGCTGCCGCTGCGCTGGGAGGACCTGCGCGAGCTGCGGGTGACCCAGGACCTGGCGGGCGAGCGCTTTGTGATTCTGGCCCAGACGGCCCCCCAGCAGCTGACGGCCTGGCACCGACTCTACAGCTTCCTCTACGGCTTCGGCCAGCGCCCGGGCTTCTACATCACCTCGAACATCAGCCAGTTCGACGACCTGCTCAAGACCATGATCGGCCAGAGCGAGCGCACGGCGCGGGCCCTCGAGGGCGTGATGGCCGTGCGGGTGCGCGAAGAGGCCCAGTCACCCCTGTTCCGGCTGCTGCTCAGCCCCGGGGCCTTCTTCAGCCGGACGGCGGGCGACGACACGGCCGCGGCGACGGTGCAGGCCGGCGGCCCTGTGCGCGCCGCCTACCCGCCCCGCATCACCGCCCTGGTCGGCGGGGCCACCGCGCTGCTCGCCCTGGCGCTGGCCGCCAGCTACCTGCTCTCCTGGGCGCGCTTCCTGGCCCTCAGCCTGCCCGCCCTGCGCCCCGTCTGGCCCTTCAGCCTGGTCGCGGCCGACGCGCGCTACGTCGAGCTGTTCAACGCCTACCGCACGGTCGGCGTGCCGTTCATGGGCGTGCAGGGCCGGCCCGACCTGCCCGCGCCCTGGTGGCTCCTGGTGGCCGCCCACCTCATGCTGCTGGTCGCCGTGCCCTGCTTGCTCTGGCTGCGCGGCCTGCTGCCCGCCCTCGAGTCGCGCGAGGACGGCCTGGCCGTGCGCGACGGCGGGCGCTGGCGCCTGGTGCCCTGGGAGCGGGTGCGGGCCTTCAAGGCCACCGAGCTGAGCGAGCAGAGCCAGATCCTGCTGCTCCAGTCGCCGCAGCTGCCCGCCCACGGTCGGCTCAGCAGCATGCTCTACGACGGGAGCGGCACGCCCGGGGCTTTGATCACCTCGGCGATCAGCAACTTCCAGCCCCTGCTCGGCCACGCCGTCAACAGCATCGTGCCCCTGGAGCAGGAGGGCAGGCCGCCCGTGCTCCAGCAGGAGGCCCGCTCGTGGCTCTTCTGGCTGGCCCTGCAGCGGCGGCCCGCCCTGGCCGCCCTGGTCGCCGAGGCTCGCGCCGACGAGGCGACAAAGCGCCTCGGGGGGCGCACGCTCACGGCGGCGGCAGCGCCGATGGCGCTCCTGTCCCTGCCGCCCGCCCTGATGCTGCTGGCCGCGGGGCTCCTTGGCGACACCCCGCCGTCGCTCGGCATCCTGGGCGCCGCCCTCGGCATCTGGCTGTTCGGCATGCTCGAGTGGCCACTGGTCAGCCTGCTGTCGGTGCTGCTCGACGAGAGCACCGGCGGCGGCGAGGAGGGCTACAGGGCCGCGGCGGTCTACCCGGCGAGCCAGCTGCCCCGCCTGATCCCGCTCGCGGCGGCGCTGCTGCTGACCCTGGTGGGGCTGCCGGTGCTGCCGGCCCTGGCCTGGGCGGCGGCGATCGCCTGGGCCTACTGGCTGGCCGCGGGGCTCTTCGAGGCCCTTTACGAGTGGAAGGGCAGCCAGGCGATCCTCGGCGGCCTGCTCCCCGTGGTCTGGCAGCTGCTCATGCTGATCGGCTTCCTGATCGCCACGCGCTGAGTAGGGGCCGACTTGCGCCGGTAACGCCCTGCTCCTACAATTGGTCGTAGCTGTCCGGCCTTGCGCGAGGAGCCCCCGCGTGCCCGACATTCTCGACCTGGTGGAGCCCGGCACCCTGGAGCAGGCGCCGCCGCGCCGGCTGCCGCCCTTCTTTGTGCCCAACCTGATCGGCGAGTACCTGCTCGAGCGACCGCCGCGCGTCTACCTCAACCCGCTCGTGCTCGGCTGCCTGCTGGGCGCGGCGGTCCTGACGGCGATCGGCGCGCCGCCCCTCTTCGGCCTGGCCCTCGTGGTCCTGGCGGGCCTCAGGCTGCTGCGCCCGGCCCTGCGGCTCTACCGCGACGTGCGCGAGGACTACCAGCTGCTGCGCGAGGGCGTGGTGGTGACGGCCCACGTGATCGGCGTGCGGCCCTTCCGCGATGCCGCCGGCAACCCGGCGGGCGCCTACCTCGACTGCGCCGTCCCGCTCACCAGGCAGCGCACCTCGGTGGGCAGCGTCTGGGTCGCCGACGTGGGCGAGGCCATGCGCCTGAGCGCCCTCGGTCGGCTGACCGTGATCTGCCTGCCCCGGGCGCCGGGCACCTGGCGTCTCTACCGGCGGCCCGGGGCCGCCGTGATGCTATAATGGCGCCGCCTGAACGCATTGTTAAGGAGGTGACAATGGAGCGCAGGGTGGTCAGCACCGGGCAGGCCCCGCAGGCGATCGGCCCCTACTCGCAGGCGATCGTCGCCGGCGGGCTCGTCTTCGTCTCGGGCCAGCTCGCCGTAGACCCGGCCACGGGCCAGCTTGTCGAGGGCGACATCGGCGGGATGACCAGGCGCATCTTCGCCAACCTCGAGGCCGTCCTCGAGGCCGCCGGCTCGTCCCTGGCGAAGGTGGTCAAGGTCACGGTCTTCCTGGCCGACATGAACGACTTCCAGTCTATGAACGCCGCCTACGCCGAGTTCTTCCCCGAGAACCCGCCCGCCCGCTCGACGGTGCAGGTCGCGCGCCTGCCCCGCGACGCGCGGATCGAGATCGAGGTGGTGGCCCTGGCGTGAGGTGTGAGGTGTGAGGTGTGAGGTGTGAGGTGTGAGGTGTGAGGGGTGAGGTGGGAGGTGTGAGGTGTGAGGTGTGAGGTGTGAGGTGTGAGGTGTGAGGGAAAGATCGGGGAACCGGGTTCCCCCATTTCCCCGGTCTTGTCGACAATCCTATTGTCTGATCTGAAACCGGTGCATACGCAATGACGGATCTTCCAGTCAACTCCTACCCGCGGGCAACCCTGGTGGAGTTCACCGAGCGCTACCTGCGGGCCCTCGGCGCCACCCAGGAGGAGGCCGCGACCGTGGCCGCCGGGGTGGTCGCAGCGGCGGCGCGCTGGCACCCCGGCAAGGGCCAGGGCCTCGAGAAGCTGTTCCGGCTCACGGCCCAGTGCGCCTGCGGGGGCATCGTGCCGGGGGCGCCCTTTGAGATCGTGAGCGAGACGCCGGCCGTGGCCCTGGCCGACGCCCACAAAGGCTTCGGCTACGTGAGCGCGCAGCGGGCCATGGCCATGGCGCTCGCCAAGGCCCGCGTCGTGGGCCTCGGGGCGGTGCTGGTGCGTCACAGCAACCACTATGGGCAGGCCGGCTACCACGCCGAGACGGCGGCCCGCGCCGGCATGATCGGCCTGGTGATGACCAACGCCCTGGCCGAGATGGCGCCCTGGGGCGCGAAGACCGCGGTGCTCGGAACGAACCCCTGGGGCCTGGCCGTGCCGCGGGGCGCGGAGCACCCGATCGTGCTCGACATGGCCCTGACCGTCTCGGGCCAGGGCATGATCCGCTGGGCCCTGCGCGAGGGCCGCCCCGTGCCCGACAGCTGGGCCCTGACCGCCGACGGCCGCCGCAGCACCGACCCGGCCGACTTCCTCTCGCCCGACGGGCAGCACCCCACGGGCACCCAGTTGCCGATCGGCGACTTCAAGGGCTACGGCCTCAGCCTGTTCACCGACGTGATCGCCGGCGTGCTGAGCGGCTCGCTCTTCGGGACCGACGTGTTCACCAACATGGCCGACCACGACGTGGGCCACTTCGTCCTGGCGCTCAACCCCGACACCTTCATGCCCCGCGCCGTGTTCGAGCAGCGCCTGGCCGCCCTGGTCGCCCAGGTCAAGGGGGCCGAGCCGATCGAGCCGGGCGGCGAGGTCTACCTGCCAGGCGAGCTGGAGTTCCGCCGCGAGGCGGAGACCGAGCGCACCGGGGTGCCGATCGACCTGGCCACCGTCGAGCGCCTGCGGGCCATGGCGGCGGAACGAGGCGTGCCGTGCCCGCTGTGAGGGGCCGCCGTGCCCCCCCGCGCATCCGGCGTAAGGGCGGCACGGCGTGGCCGCCCCCGGCCCACCCCAGGTGCGGCCCTGTGAGCCAACATTAAGGAGAACAAACTTATGCCAGAGCCAATGCAGGTGGGGAACGTCTCGGTGATGCCAGGCGAGCGCAAGCGGGGCGGCATCCCGATCGGGCCGGACATGTACCGCGCCGAGCGCGCGATCCCGATCATCGTCGTGCGCGGCGCCCAGGACGGCCCCCGCCTCTGGCTGAACGGCGCGACCCACGGCGACGAGCCCGAGGGCCCCTTCTCGATCTTCCAGGCCCTCAAGCAGATTGACCCGGCCCAGCTCAGGGGCACCGTCGTGGCCTGCCCCGTGATGAACGTCGGCGCCTTCACGGCCGGCACGCGCGGCGACCCCCTCGACACCTTCGCGTACGACATGAACCGGCTCTACCCCGGCAAGGCCGCCGGCTACCCGACTGAGCGGGTGGCCTGGGCCCACTGGCAGGCCATGCAGGACACCTGCGACCTGCAGATCGCCATCCACTCGGGCGGCGAGCACTCCTACCTGGCCCACATGATCTTCGCCGCCGACAACCCCCAGAGCATGGAGCTGGCCGCCGCCATGGGCCCCGGCTGGAAGCTGGTCTTCCGCAGCGGCACCGGCAGCGGCAACCCCAGCTCGATGATCGCCGGCCAGGGCAAGGCCGGGGTCACCGTCGAGCTGGGCGGCAACTGCCGCACCCTGACCAAGGACTTCCACGCGATCGCCGACGACCTGGCGGCGGGCTACCTCAACGTGATGCGCCACTACGGCATGCTGCCCGGCGAGGCCCGCTACGAGGCCGCCTGGCACCAGGGCTACCAGATCGCGCTGCTCGCCCCGACCACCGGCATGTTCGTCGGCAACCCCGAGCTGCCCTTCGAGACGATCATCCCCGAGGGCACGCTGCTCGGCACGATCTACAACCTCTACGGCGACGCGGCCGCCGAGATCCGCGCGCCCCAGGAGGGCCTGGTCTTCGGCCTGCGCGCCCGCCCCTCGGTCACCGAGGGGAGCTGGTGCTGCTTCTTCGGGGTGGTCGAGCAGACCGTTGACGACCTGATCCCTGGCAGGGGAGCACGATGAGCGACCCGACTGTCCAGATCCGCAAGGGCCTGATGCCCGAGGACCTGTTCCGCTTCCGCTGGGTCGAGGAGCTGCGCCTCGACCCGGCTGGCCAGGTGGCGGCCTACACGGTCAGGCGGGCCGACGCCGAGGGCAACGGCTACCGCTCGGACGTCTACGTGCGCCGCCTCGACGCCGCCGCGCCCGAGCGGGTCTCGCCCGGCACGGGCCTGGTCGGCGCGATCGCCTGGAGCCGCGACGGCGGCCGGCTGGCCTACGGCTACAGCGAGGGCGGCCGCCACAGCGTGCGCGTCTGGTCGGCCGACGGCGGCGAGCAGCTGGTCATCCCGCTCGACGGCCCGGCCATGGGCGACCTCGACTGGTCGCCCGACGGCGAGCGGTTGGCCGGCGTGCGCTGGACCCAGCAGCGCCGCGAGGAGGACACCGGCCACCGCCCCGGCATCCCCGCCCCGACGATCAAGGTGGTGCGCCGCCTGCGCTACAAGCAGGACGGCGTCGGCTGGGTCCACGACCGCTTCAGCCAGATCTGGCTGCTCGAGCTGCGCACGGGCGCGCTCACCCAGCTGACCGACAGCGAGTGCGACTACGCCGAGCCGCGCTGGAGCAACGGCGGCGACCGGATCGCCTTCACCGGCGTGACGCGCGAGCAGAACATTGACCTGGGCCAGGGCGCGATCTTCATCTGCGATCTGCCGGGGGGGACGCCGCGCCCGCTGCTGCCCGGCTGGGTCGGCCAGAGCCGCAGCCCCGCCTGGGGCCCCGACGACCGCACGATCGCCTTCGCCGGCCACACCCACCCCGCGCCGACCAACCGCCGCATCTTCGCCATGCCCTACCTGGCCGACGTCGAGGCGGGCACCGCGCGGCCCCTGGCCAACCAGCTCGACCAGGAGGTCGGCAACTACGCGATCGCCGACCAGCGCGCAGGCCTGAGCAACATCACCGTGCGCTGGCCCGCCGGCGGCGAGTGGATCTACTTCCTGCTGACCGTGCAGGGCGCCACTCACCTCTACCGCGTGAGCCCCGACGGCCCCTGCGAGGCCCTGGTCGAGGAGCCCGCCGTGGTCTTCGAGTACGGCCCCACCGCCGGCGGCCGGGTGCTCTACGGCAAGGCCGACCCGCGCAACCCGGGCGACCTGTACCTGTGGGAGGGCGGGGCGAGCCGGCGGCTCACGGCCCTCAACGGCTGGCTCAATGACCGCTGGCTCGCCGAGCCCCAGGAGTACTGGTACGACGGGCTGGAGGGCGCGAAGGTCCACGCCTGGGTGATGGACCCGCCGGGGCTGGACAAGGCGAAGCGCCACCCGCTCGTCCTGTACGTACACTGCTCGATGTTCTCGTGGGACTTCAGCCACGAGTTCCAGTGCCTGGCCGCGGCGGGCTACGTGGTGGCCTACTTCAACCAGCGCGGCACCACGGCGGGCTACGGCCAGGCCTGGACGCGGGCGAGCGAGGGCGACCAGGGCGGCAAGGACTTCGAGGAGATCATGGTCGGCCTGGACGACCTGCTCGAGCGGCGGCCGTACATTGACCAGGCGCGTATGGGCGTGACCGGCGGCAGCTGCGGCGGCTTCATGACCAACTGGATCGTCGGCCACAGCGACCGCTTCAAGGCCGCCGTGACCCAGCGCTCGATCAGCAACCAGATCAGCTTCTTCGGCACCGCCGACATCGGGCCGGAGGGCACGCGGGGCGAGACCAGCGACGACCCCTGGAGCAACATGGCCGCGGTCTGGCGCCAGTCGCCCCTGGCCTACGCCGCCAACGTGCGCACGCCGCTGCTGATCATCCACAGCGACGAAGACCACCGCTGCCCGCTCGAGCAGGCCGAGCAGCTCTTCGCCGCCCTGCGCTGGCGCGGCTGCGAGGTCGAGATGGTGATCTTCGAGGGCGAGAACCACGGCCTCTCGCGGGGCGGCCGCCCGGGCAACCGCATCGAGCGCCTGCGGCGCATCCAGGGCTGGTTCCAGCGCTACCTGGGCACCCGCCCGACCGAGGGCTGAGGGCTGAAGGCTGAGGGCTGAAGGCTGAGGGCCTTCGCCGCTGAAGGAGACGAGATGATGAAGGTCGGCAACCTGGAGGCGCGGCCCGGCGAGCACAGCTTCGGCTACCTCGAGGTGGCGAAGTCGCGCTCGGGGCTGAGCCCGGACATCCCGGTGCACCTGTTCGCCGGCGCCGAGCCGGGGCCGACCCTGCTGGTGCAGGGGGCCATCCACGGCGGCGAGATCATCGGCACGATCGCCATCCTGAACCTCATCCAGAAGCTGGACCCGAAGGCGATCAAGGGCAATGTGATCGCGGTGCCCGTGGTCAACCGGGTCGGCTTCGAGCTTGGCGAGCGCGGCTCGCGGGTGGACGGCAAGGACATCAGCCGGCTCTTCCCGGGCAAGGCCAAGGGCAGCGTGTCGGACCAGATCGCCCACGTCTACTTCCACGAGGTGATCAAGCAGGCCAACGTCAAGGTGGACTTCCACGCCGGGGCGCGCACGGCCTACGAGCGCTACGTGCTCTTCGGCGCCGAGGGCGACCCGGCCAAGCCCACCGAGCTCGAGCTGAAGCGGCGCAAGCTGGTGGTGGCCTTCGGGCTCGACCAGGCGGCCTTCTTCCCGCCCAACACCTTCGGCAACAACACCGCCAAGGAGGCGGTCGAGGAGGCCGGCGTGGTCCAGATCACCCTCGAGCTGGGCGGCGGCACCGGCTGGGTCAAGAACGGCGACGAGAACGTCGCCGTGGCCGAGCGCGGCATCTGGAACATCATGCGCTCGATGCAGATGATCGGCGGCGAGTTCGAGGCCGACGGCCCCCTCTGCACGGTCTACAACGCCGGCGTGGTGCTCTGGAAGCCCGACGTGGACGGCCTGTTCATTCGGCAGCGCGGCTTCGGCGAGCAGGTCAAGGCCGGCGAGGTCTACGGCAGCCTGGTGGACCCGTACACCGGCGACGAGCTGGCCCAGATCCGCAACACCCGCGACGCGATCGTGATCCCGAGCGGGCAGGAGTGGCCGACGATCGGCGCCACCTCGGTGGGCATCCTGGGCGTGGTGGACCGGGTCGAGGACCGGCGGACGATGGACCTCTACGTCTCGTTCTGAGCGAGCCCCCGGGGGCTGCGTGAAAGGATAGGAGCCATGCGGATCGGCACACTGGAGGCGGGGCCGGGCGCCAGGGTCTTCGGCCGCCTGAAGGCCGCCGAGACCCACGGGCGCTTCGCGGTTGACATCCCGCTCCACATCGTGCGCGGGGCCACAGACGGCCCGACCCTGCTCATCCAGGCCGGCCTGAGCGGGCTCGAGATCGAGCCGGCGATGGCCCTGCCCGGGCTGGTGAAGGAGCTCGACCCGGCCCAGCTCAAGGGGACGGTGGTGGTCGTGCCGCTGCTGAACACCTCGGGCTTCGAGTTCGAGCAGGTCAACGCAATCTGGGACGACAAGCACCTGAACAGCCTGGGGCGCGGCCGCGCCGACGGCACGGTCAGCGAGCGGCTGATGCACGCCTACTTCGAGCAGGTGGTGGCCCGCGCCGACGCCCTGCTGGACGTCCGCACGGGCGCCCAGTGGTCGTACCACCGCTACGCGGCCACCTACGCCGCCGGCGACGCCGCGGGCTCCGAGGCCCTGGCGGCGGCCCTTGGCCTGCCCCACGTGCTGGCGGG
>DAOLDO010000169.1:0-9668 GCA_035327325.1 Chloroflexaceae bacterium
GGGCGGGGCCTCGAGCTGCCCCTCGACATGCGCGGCACGGCCTTCCAGCGGCGGGTCTGGGCGGCCCTGCGCGAGATCCCGCCTGGGGCCACGGCCAGCTACGCCGAGGTGGCACAACGAATTGGGCAGCCGGGCGCGGCCCGCGCCGTGGCCCAGGCATGCGCCGCCAACACCCTCGCCGTCGCCGTCCCCTGCCACCGGGTCGTGCGCGGCGACGGGGAGGCCGGAGGCTACCGCTGGGGGGGCGCCCGCAAGCGCGCGCTGCTCGCCCGCGAGGCGGCCCACAAGGGCGAGTAGCCCCGCCAACGAGAGGAGCCTATGCCCCCCACCAGCATCCTCGCCGCCCTCATGGCCCACGCCGGGGCGGACCCGGCCCGTCCGTGCGTGGTCTGGGGCGAGGCGACGATCGGCTACGGTGAGCTGGCCGCCGCGGCCGCGGGCTGGGCGGCCGCCTACGCCGCCCTCGGCGTGGCCCGCGGCGACCGGGTGGCCCTCTACCTGGGGAGCGGGCCGGGCTTCCTCGGCGCCTACCTCGGCGCGCACGCGGCGGGGGCGGCGGCCGTGCTCGTCAACACCCAGTACCGCCAGGTGGAGCTGCGCCACATCCTGGCCGACAGCGAGCCACGGGCCGTGGTGGCCGACGCCGAGGGCGCGGCGCGCCTGGCCGAGCTGGGCGGCGACCCCCCCGTGCTGACGGCCGACCCCGGGCAGCTGGCGCCCCCCGCCGCGGCCGAGCGCGGGCAGGCCGGCCCGCTCGCCACGTCGGCGCCGGGCGACCTCGCCATCCTGGCCTACACCTCGGGCACGACGGGCCGCGCCAAGGGCGCGATGCTCACCCACGGGGCCCTGGCGGCCAACAGCGCCGCCGTGTGCGCGGCCTGGCGCTGGACCGCGGCCGACCGGCTGCTGCTGGTGCTGCCGCTCTTCCACATCCACGGGCTCGGCGTCGGCGTCCACGGCACGCTGATGGCAGGGGCCAGCCTGGTGCTGCGCCCGCGCTTCGACCCGGCCGAGGCCCTGGCCGACCTCGCGGGCGGCGCCTGCACCATGTTCTTCGGCGTGCCGACGATCTACACCCGCCTGATCCAGGAGGCGGGCGGCCGGCGCCAGGTCACGGAGGGCGTGCGCCTGTTCGTCTCGGGCTCGGCGCCGCTCAGCCCGCAGACCTTCGCCGACTTCGAGGCGCTCTTCGGCCAGCGCATCCTCGAGCGCTACGGCATGACCGAGACCGGCATGAACCTGACCAACCCCTACGCCGGCGAGCGCCGCCCCGGCACCGTGGGCGGGCCCTTCCCAGGCCAGCAGGCCCGCGTCGTGGACCCGCGCGCGCGGGAGCCGCTGCCCGACGGCGAGGTGGGCGAGATCCAGGTGCGCGGGCCGCACCTCTTCGCCGGCTACTGGCGCAACCCGGCGGCCACCGCCGAGGTGCTCGCGCCCGACGGCTGGTTCAGCACGGGCGACCTGGGGTGGCGCAGCGCCGACGGCTACTACACGCTCACCGGGCGCGCCCGCGAGCTGATCATCAGCGGCGGCTACAACGTCTACCCGCGCGAGGTCGAGGAGCTGCTGCTCGCCCACCCGGCCGTGGCCGAGTGCGCGGTGCTCGGCCTGCCCGACCCCGACTTCGGCGAGCGGGTCGTGGCGGCCGTGGTGCCCGCCGACCCCGCCGCCCCGCCGACGCAGGCCGAGCTCGACGCCTTCTGCCGCGAGGGGCTGGCGGCCTACAAGCGCCCCCGCGAGCTGCACCTGCTCGACGCGCTCCCCCGCAACGCCATGGGCAAGGTGCAGAAGCACGAGCTGCGGGCCCGCCTGTCGGGCGGGTGAGACTGATCACCCCGGTAATGGCCTCCACCCCGATGGCGATCCTGGAGGGCGGCGCCGCGCCGGTGCCGCGGCTCTACCTGCCGCTGCTGTTCCAGTAGCCGCGCACCAGGGGCAGGTAGGTGCGGATCGCGCCGCCGTCGGGGGCCACGGCGAGGGCGAAGCGCTCCTCGCCGCCGATGGCCGCGTGGGCCACGATGGCGAGGCTGCGGCCGCCGAGGGCCCCCGGCGCGGCGCCGTAGACGCCGTCGCCGGCGGCGCCGTCGCCATGCCGCCCATCGTCCAGCAGCTCCACCTCGGCGACACTCCCGTCGGCGCGCAGCACGCGGACGCGCACCGTGGCGCCCGTGGCCGGCGCCGCGCCGCGGGCCAGGGTGAGGCGGGCGCCCTGGGCCTCCCCCGAGCCCGTCAGCTCCGCGCTCGCACGCAGCGCCGGCTCCTCCAGGCGCAGCTGGACGGCCACCGTCGCCGGCGCCTGCTCCTGGCTGCTCAGGCGCAGCGTCCAGGCGCCGGGTGCCGGGCGCTCGACGCCGATGGCGCGCAGCTCCTGGGCGGGTCCGCCCGCGGGGCTGGCCCCCGCCTCGGCGCCGGAGGGGTCGCGCAGGCTCGCCGCCACGCCGGGCGCGGCGCGGAGGAGCACGACCATGCGCCGGCCGTCGCGCACGGGCAGCGGCAGGACGCGGCTCTCGCCGGGGGCGAGGGACACGCTGAGCACCTGGGCGACCTGGGGATCCGCCTGGCCGGTGCCCGCCTGGCCGGCGACCGCCTGGGCGAGCGGGGGCGCGGCGGGCGCGGGGCCGACGAGGTGGGGCCGGACCCAGGCCAGAAAGTCGGCCCGCGAGCCGGTCATCTCGATGTGGTTGCTCGCGGTCAGGCCGGTGTCACCGTAGCTGTGGTGGGCGCTCGTCACCAGGACCACCCCGTCGCTGCTCGTGCCCGCGAAGGGGTTGCAGGCGTAGGGCGTGCCGGTGCCTGCCAGGACCGAGAAGGCGGCGCCTTTGCCGTCAACCACCCGCTGGTTGAAGCGGGCCACCGACTCGGGCATCAGCTCGAAGGGCGCCAGCAGGTTGTCGCCGCCGGTCCAGAGGTTCATCAGGAACGACTCGCTGGCGCAGAGCGAGCCCCGGTTCGGCGTGCCGAGCATCACCAGGTGTTTGACCACCGGGCGGTACTCCGGCGCGTCCTCGCCGGTCTCCACCGGCATGAAGCTGTGGATGTACTGGCGCGAGATCAGGCCGCCCATCGAGTGGGCCACGATGTCCACGTGCCAGGCCTGCTCCTGGCGCCGGATCTTCTCGATGTACTCGTGCATGGCGCGGGCGTTGGCGACGAGCGAGACACTGCGCTGCTGGCGGATCAGGTCGTCGCCGGTGAGCAGGCCCGGCACCGCGAAGGCGCGCCAGGTTGGGTTAATCTCGCGCAGCAGGCCGCTGTACGGCTGCCAGGTGGCGGCGTTGCTGTTGAGGCCGTGGACGAGAAAGACCGGCTTGGCTCGCACGACGATGGGCTCGCTCCAGGAGTCGTAGAGCACGGCGTCGCTGCCCAGGCGCACCTCGACGGCGCGGTTCGGGCGGGCCGCGCCGTTGCGCGCGGCGGGCCGCTCCCAGCCCCAGCCCTCGGTGTCCCACTGGTAGGTCACCTCGACGCTCTGGCCGGGGCTGAGCGCCAAGTCCACGCTGCCGCCGGGGAACTGCTGGAGGGCCTCGCCGTCCAGGAAGCGCACGGGCAGGCTGTAGGGCACCCCGCCGCCGTTCTCGACCGTGGCGATCACGCGGACCTGGTTGCCGTCCACGGTGCCGGGGTTGCCGGCGAACGGCGCCCACTCGCCCGTCGCCACGTCCTGCTGCTCGAAGCGCACGCCGGCGATGCGCGGCCTGGCGCCCGGGGCCGACAGGATGCCGCTGACCGTGGTCTTGGTGGTGGCGTTGCCCTGGGCGACGGTGACGCTGCAGGCCATGGAGAAGGAGCCCGGCTGGCCGGCCACCTCCTTGCCGATCAGCCAGTTCATGTCGTCGCAGAGCACGGTGTACGCCGCGTCCTCGGAGACTTCGGTCGTCTCGTTGGCGGGGAGCATAGTCACGGTGCCATTCGTCCGGTAGGGCAGGCGATCGACGCTCAGGGCCAGGAAGCGCACCGGGCCCTCGTCGTCTATGATGTGGGCGCCGATATGGTCGCCGACCTGCCCCGAGCCCTCGGCGGTGCCCTCCCAGATCATGCCGAAGAGGTCCTCGGTGTCGAACTGGCGACCGTTGTAGGTGCCGGTGTAGGTGTAGGTGGAGCCGGCGTCCTGGTAGCTGCCCGACTCCTCGTCCCAGCGCAGGCGGACCTGCACGGTGACCTGGTCGTCCTTGTGGTCGTGCGAGTGGTCGGAGTCGGCGCGGCCACTGAAGGTGTAGGTGAGCTTGCCGGTGAGGAGGGGCGGGTTCACGGCCTGGGCCGCCGCGGGCCGCCCGCCCGGCACGGCGAGGGTGAGGATTAGCACGAGGGCGAGCAGCGCCGGGCGGGCGCCGCCGAAGGCCGAGAGTCTGTTACGCATTGCTACCTTCCGCTGAGGTTGGGCCGCTCGCCGAGGGGGCCGCGGGCCGGCTAGGCTGCGCCCATCTAACCATAGCGGGGGCCCGCCGAAAAGTTACGGGGTGTACAGGCGGGTGTACGTGGGGGCGTACGGGCTGGGGCGCCGCGGTCGGGACCGGCGGCGTGTACTGCGGCCCGTACGCCTCGCTGTACACCCCGCTGCTGTCGCGGGGGGCACGACCGTGGTTTGATAGCGCAGACGGAAGTCTCGCCCCGGGGCGCGCCCGGGAACGGCCGGCACCCCTCTGTAAAGACAAGGACAGCTATGCACACCTCCGGCTCCCGCTCTGCCTGGGGGCCGCGCCTCGCGCGGCTCGCCCAGGGTGGACTAACCCTCCTGCTGCTCGCCGGGGCCCTCGTGGCCGCCCTGCCCGGCCAGGCTGGCGCGAACGGCGATCAGGAGCGTGACGCCCAGACGAGCGACACCAGCGTCGTCTACCTGCCGCTGGTCGTCCGCGGCGCCGGCGCCGGCCCTTCGCCCCGGCCCACCCCCCAGCCCGGCCCTGGGCCGACCAGCGCCGGCTTCTTCGTCGAGCCGGAGAAGAAGACCAGCCGGCCCGGCATCGCCGTTGACCCCCGGGGCGGCCTGCACATGGCCTACCGCTACCACGTGCCCTACGCCCAGCACCCCCAGGTGGTCTACGCCTACTGCCCGCCGCCCTCGTCGCAGTGCGCCGACCCGGCGAAGTGGGGCCGGGTGGCCTTTCTCGACCGGGCCGAGGAGGTCCAGATCGAGCTGACGCCGGCGGGCCAGCCGCGCCTGCTGGCGCTGCTCGGCGACGCGGAGGGCAGCCTCAGCTCGCTGTTCGTCTACGCCGAGTGCAACGCCAACTGTCTCAAGGAGGCGTCGTGGAGCGGCATCGGGGTGCAGACCAAGACTGACACCCTGGGCACGGCCCTCTCGTACTACACGCCGAAGCGCTACTTCGAGCTCGACCACAAGGGCCGCCCGCGCTTCGTCTACTACGACAACAGCTACGTCAACGTCGAGCCCGACCACATCGGCGGCTTCTACCTCTGGTGCGACGCCAACTGCACCGAGGAGGGCACCTGGCACGAGACCCGCTTCACCATGCAGGAGGGCTACAACAACGAGTCGATCTCCGAGCCGGTGCTGAAGTTCACCCGCGACGGCAGGCCGCGCATCCTGTCCCTGCTGTACCCCCTCGGCAACGGCGCGCCCGGCCAACCGCTGCGCTTCGAGCTCTACTACATCGGCTGCGACGGCGGCTGCGACAACCCCGCGAGCTGGCGCCGCACGCCCGTGGCCGAGCGCGGCAGCGGCTACCAGCCCGCCTGGGACCTCGAGCTCGACCCCGCGACCGACAGCCCGCGGGCCGTCAACTACCAGAGCGGCGAGCGCAAGCTGCTCTACCACACCTGCGAAGGCGACTGCCTCGACGGCGGCTGGAGCTCGCTGGAGCTGCGAGCGGACGGCTGGGGGCTCGGCGCCGACCTGGCCCTCGACGCCGGGGGGCGGCCGCGGCTGGCCCTGCTGAACGGCTCGCGCGGCGCCGGCGTGATGCTCTGCGACGGAGGCTGCGGCCAGCGCGCGAGCTGGGGCGAGGTCCTGATCGAGAGCCTCGCCGAGCTCGACAAGGCCTACCCGATCGCCCGGCCTGTGACCTGCGACAACGGCCTCTGGCACGTCTACGCGCCCTCGATCGCCTTCGACCCCGGCGGCGACCCCCACATCATCTACGACGCGGCCTACGAGGCCAGGTGCCAGTACGTAGACCCGACCCGGCCCGCGCCGCCGACCGATGTCTTCCACGAGATCTGGCACTCGGTGCGCTACGTGGCGCTCCGGTAATGCAAGGATGAGGCATGAAGGAGGTCCCTGGGGCGAGCCCCAGGGACCTCTCGCTACGCCGGCGGCCGGCGGCCTGGTCAGGGCGTCCCGGGGCGGTCGGGCGGGGGGGCCTGGATCAGCAGGACGACCACGGGGGAGGCGCCGGGGTTCCAGCAGGCGTGGGCGACGTCGGGCTCCACATAGACGGCCGACCCGGCGCGCACGATCACCGTGCGCTCGCCGAGGGTCGCGGCCAGGGTGCCGCTGATCACGTAGTGGCCCTCGCCGTAGGGGTGGGCATGGACTCCGGTGCCGCCGGCGTGGGGGGGGAGGGTGAGGACCTCCAGCGCGAAGGCCCGCGCCTCGTCGCCGGGCGGGGCGACGAGGCGCGGGCCCGGCGAGGGTGGCTCGTATGCCATCAGGTGCGCTCCTCTCAATATAGTGCTGCGCCACAGCGATCAAACCACAGCCGGGGCGCCGCCGGAAGCAACGGGGTGTACGGGCTGGTGTACGTGGGGTGGTACAATCTCAGCTCCGGCTAAGCGCTCACGGATCACCAACCCCATGGCTAACCAGATGGACTTCGGCTCCTGGCTGCGCCAGGCCCGCACCGCCCGCGGCCAGACCCAGGAGGCCCTCGCCGAAGCGGTCGGCTGCGCCACCCAGACGCTGCGCTCCCTCGAGATCGGCCGCCGGCGCCCCTCCCGCGAGATGGCCGCGCGCATCGCCGCGGTGCTCGGCGTCCCCCCCGAGGAGCGCGACGGGGTGCTGGCCCTCGCCCGCGCGCCCCTCGCCGCCCCCGCGCCCGGCGCCGCCCCCACCCCTGAGCTGCCAGCCGGCCCCGCGCCCGCCCCCCCGCGCCTGGCGGCGCCGCCCGCGACCCTGATCGGCCGCCAGCAGGAGCTCGCCCGGCTGCGCAAGGCCCTGCTCGACGAGGGCCGCCGGATCGTGACGCTGATCGGCCCCGGCGGCATCGGCAAGACCAGCCTCGCCCTCCAGGTCGCCGGCGAGCTGGCCGACCAGTTCGCCGACGGCGCCGCCTTCGTGGCCCTCGCGCCCGTGAGCGAGCCGGCCAACCTGGCCACGGCCATCGCGGAGGCCGTCGGCTGCCCCCTGGCCGGCTCCCGCATGCCCGACGTCGCCCTGCGGGAGTTCGTGCGCGACCGTGAGCTGCTGCTGATCCTCGACAACCTCGACCAGCTGCTCGCCCCCGGCGGGCAGGCCGTCGCCCTGCTGGCCGACCTGCTCGCCGCGGGGCCGGGGGTGCGCCTGCTCGCCACCTCCCGCGAGCGGCTGCACCTGCGGGGCGAGCGGGTGATCGTCGTTGACGGGCTGCCCGTGGCGGACGACCGGCCCGGCGCCGCGGTGGAGCAGGCCCCGGCCACCCTGCTCTTCCTGGACCGGGCGCAGCAGGCCGACCCGGCCTTCGCCCTGACCCGCCAGAACCGGGGCGCCGTGGCCCGGATCTGCCGGCTGCTCGGAGGCGTGCCGCTGGCGCTCGAGCTGGCCGCCTCGTGGGTGCGCGTGCTCTCGCCCGCCGAGATCGCCGAGCAGGTGGCCCACGACGCCGGCGCCCTCAGCGCGCCCGGCCACGACCTGCCCGAGCGCCACCGCTCGCTACGGACGGTCCTCGACCATTCCTGGCAGCTGCTTGCGCCCGCCGAGCGCCGCCTGCTCGCCCACCTCGCCGCCTTCCGCGGCGGCTGCCGGCGCGAGGCCATCGCCGCCGTGCTCGGCGAGGCCGACGCGGCCGGCCTGCTCGCCCACCTCGCCGCCCTTGTCGATCGCTCGGTGGTGCGCCGCGCCCTCGACGCCGACGGCGCCACGCGCTACGACCTCCACGAGTTCGTGCGCCAGTACGCGGCGGCCCACCTGGCGGAGGAGTCGGTCGCGGCCGAGGTCGCCGCCCGCCACGCGGCCCACTACGCCGCCTGGGCCGCCGCCCAGGAGGCCGCCCTCAAGAGCGAGCGCCAGCGGCCGACGCTCGAGGCGCTTGTCGCCGAGATCGCCAACCTGCGCGCCGCCTGGGACTGGGCGTGCGCGGCCAGGGACGCCTCGCTCCTGCGCCAGATGCTCCCCACGCTCGACTGGCTCTACGAGCTGCGCGGCTGGTACGACGAGGCCCGCGCCAGCTTCGCCAGGGCCGCCGAGGCCCTGCGCGAGCCCGCCGCCCGCCCCGACGCCGCCGAGCTGACCCGGGCCTGCTACTGGCTGGTGTACGGGCGCGTCGGCTTCCACACCCTGCGCCGCGATCCGCCCTTCGCCGTGCGGCGGCTCGCCGAGTCGGTGGCGGCCCTGCGCCAGGTGAGCCGCAGCGGCGAGCAGATCCACTGCCTGAAGGGCCTGGCCTACGTGCGCATGTTCGGCGGCGACTACGCCACGGCCGAGGCCCTGCTCGACGAGGGCCGCGCCATCGCCGAGTCCCGCGACGACCGGTGGAACCTGGCGATGACCCTGGTGATCCGCGGCGTGATGGAGGCGCTGCGCAGCGAGCCGGCCGTGGCGCGAGGGCACCTGGCCGCCGCCCTGGCCGTGGCCCGCGGGGTGGGCGACCCGCGGCCGGTCGCGCAGGCCCTCACCTACCTCGCCCTGGTGGCCCTGGCCCTCGGCGAGCCTCAGGCGGCCGCGCCGTTCGCGCGCGAGGCTTATCTCCTCGCGGCGGCGCACCAGGACCGCTTCCAGACCAGCCTCGCCCTGCAGGCCCTCGGGCGGGTGGCCCTCGCCCGGGGCGAGCACGGCGAGTGCCGCTGGCTGTTCGACGAGGCCCTGGCCATCGCCCGCGAGATCGGCGACCGCTGGCTGGAGGCCCAGGCCCTCGGCTGTCTCGCCGCCCTGGCCGCCGAGCGCGGCGACCTCGGGGTGGCCAGGGCCGGCCGCCGGGCCGCCCTGAGCGTGGCCGCCGCCGCGCCGCCGCCTGTCGCCCTCGACGAGCTCGCCGCCCTGGCCGCCCTGGAGCTAGATGAGCGCCCCGCCGCGGCCCTGGCCGCCCTGGCCTACGTGCGCCACCACCCCCTGGCCCGCCCCGCCGCCCGCGCCATGGCCGAGCGCCACTGGCTCGCGGCGGCCGAGCGCGCCGCCCCGGGGCAGCTCGCGGCCGCAGAGGCCGCCGCCGCCGCGCTCCCCGCCGAGCGCCCCGCCGCGCTGCTCGACCTGCTCGGGCTGCAGTAGCCGCCCGCGCGCTCGCCGCCCGCCCGCGCGCCGGAACCCGGTCGGCTGGTGGCCCGTGCGACCTTCGTCGTAGAGGAGGGCGAGCCAGGTGGCCCCTGCGACTCAGCTGAGCGCCGAGGGCCGGTGACTGATTTGTAACCGCGCCGTCACCGCCTTTATAACCGCCGCGGCCGAGCATAGATCCAGCAGCGTGCGCCAGCGCCCCGCGCCGGCGGGCGTGGCGCTGCCCTGGGCCGGTAGGGCGACCGCCGGCGCCGAAAGGAGGCGCGTGATGGCGACGACCAGGCTCCGCGGGATCTTCGAAGACCTGGGC
>DAOLDO010000170.1:0-9664 GCA_035327325.1 Chloroflexaceae bacterium
GGAGGGGGGGGCGGGCTTGCGCGCAAGGCCCGCCCCCCGCGCCGGGCCCCCCGCGCCCGCCACCCCCGGCTCGCCCTCCCCCCCCCCCGCCGAGTGGAACCGCCTCGACGCCCGCGACCTGGCCTACCACCAGCGGGTGGCCGCCGGCTTCGCCGAGCTGATCAGCCGCGACCCGCGCCGCTGGCGCCGCCTCTCGGCCGAGCAGCCCGTGGACGCCCTCGCCGACCAGATCTTCCACGAGGTCGAGCCCGCCCTCGCCCGCGTGGCCCGCCTGGAGCCCCAGCGATGAAGCTCATCCTCGCCATCGTCCAGCACCAGGACTCCGGCACCCTCGTTGATGCCCTCACCGAGCAGGGCTACAGGGTCACCCGCCTGAGCAGCCAGGGCGGCTTCCTGCGCGAGGGCAACGTGACGCTGATGCTCAGCGTCGAGGACCATCAGGTCAACCATGTCATCAAGACGGTGCGCGAGCACTGCTCGACGCGCACCCGCTATGTCTCGCCAATGCCGCCGATCGCCGAGTCGGGCGAGTTCTACCCCCCCGCGCCCCTCGAGGTGCAGGTGGGCGGGGCCACCGTCTTTGTGCTCAAGGCGGAGACGGCGAAGCTCTAAGCAATGGAAGCAATTCAGGACCTTCTCGCGAACGTGATCCCGCTGCTCCAGGTGGGCGCCGTGCTCCTCGGCGCCTATATGGTGCTGCTCTGGGCCGCCTCGGTGCTCTGGGCCTACCGCGATATCCGCCGCCGCAGCGAGGACGTCTCCGTCCAGGTGCTGGCCGTGAGCCTGGTGCTGCTGCTGCCCTTCGTGGGCATCCCGCTGCACCTGATCCTGCGCCCGCCCCAGACCCTGGGCGAGAAGTACGAGCGCGAGCTGGAGCAGGAGTACCTGCGGCGCGACATCGAGGAGAAGTACGTCTGCCCCGAGTGCCAGCGCCCGATCGAGCCCGACTTCATCCTCTGCCCCCACTGCCACACCGGCCTGCGCCGCCGCTGCAACAGCTGCGAGCGCGTGGTTGACCTGACCTGGAGCGTCTGCCCCTTCTGCGGCGACGACGGCACCACGCCCGGCTCGCGCCAGGCCCCGACCGTGCCCTCTGCGGTCTACCCGGCCCTCCAACGCCCCGAGGAGATCGCACGGTAGTCGCCGCGCTCGATACGCCGATCGAGACGCCCCGCCGGGGCGTCTTTACCTATGAGCCGCCTATGCCCTCCATCACCGACGTCCCCGGCGTCACCGTCGGCCACGCCCACGACCTGGAGGCCCTTACCGGGGTGACGGTCGTGCTCACGCCCCAGGGGGCGGTGGGCGGCGTGGACGTGCGCGGCGGCGCTCCCGGCACCCGCGAGACCGACCTGCTCGCCCCCGAGAACTCGGTGCAGGAGGTCCACGCCGTGGCCCTCTGCGGGGGCAGCGCCATGGGCCTGGCCGCCGCCACCGGGGTGGTCGAGTGGCTGCGCGAGGGCGGCTTCGGCTTCGACGTGGGCGTGGCCCGCGTGCCGATCGTGCCCGCCGCGGTGATCTTCGACCTGGCGATCGGCAGCAGCACGCGCTTCCCCGACGCGGCCATGGGCTACGCGGCCTGCGCCGCCGCCGACAGGAGCGCCGAGGAGGGCTGCGTGGGCGCCGGCGCGGGCGCAACGGTGGGCAAGCTGCTCGGCGTCGCCCACGCCATGAAGAGCGGCGTCGGCACCTGGAGCGAGCGCCTGCCCGACGGGACCACCGTCGGCGCCCTGGCCGTGGTCAACGCCTTCGGCGACGTGCGCCGCGACGGCGGCGGCCCGCTCGCCGGGGCGCGCGACCCCGTCACGGGCCGCCTGGCCGACTCGATGGCCCTGCTGCGCGACCCGCGCCTGCTGCCGGCCTTCGGCGGGGCCAGGGGCCGCGAGGGCGCCAACACCACCATCGCCGTGGTCGCCAGCGACGCCACCCTCACCAAGGCCGAGGCCCGCAAGCTGGCCCAGATGGCCCAGGACGGGCTGGCCCGCGCGATCCGGCCCGTGCACACCCCCTTCGACGGCGACACAGTCTTCAGCCTGGCCACTGGCCGCCGCCCCGCGCCGCACATGGTCGCCCTGGGCAGCATCGCCGCCGAGGTGCTGGCCCGCGCCGTCGAGCGCGCCGCCCTGACCGCCGTGGGCATGGGCGGGCTGCCCGCCGCGCGCGACCTGGGGTAGGCTGGCAGGGCGGAGGTGCCGGCGCCCCTGGACCGGGCGGCCCAGCGTGGCCGCCCGTACGCGTCTCTGTCGGACGTAAGGGCGGCCCAGCGTGGTCGCCCGTACGCGTCTCTGTCGGACGTAAGGGCGGCCCAGCGTGGCCGCCCCGGCCCATCAGCTGAACAGCGCCTCCACGTCGTCGCGGGTGAGGGCCTTGAAGACGCCGCCCTCGCTGCTGATCACCTGCGAGGCGATGGCGCGCTTCTGCTCCTGCAGCTGCACGATCTTCTCCTCGACGGTGTCGCGGGCGATCAGCTTGTAGACGAAGACCGGCTTGGTCTGCCCGATGCGGTGGGCGCGGTCGGTGGCCTGGGCCTCGACCGCCGGGTTCCACCAGGGGTCCACGTGGATCACGTAGTCGGCGGCGGTGAGGTTGAGGCCGACGCCGCCGGCCCGCAGGCTGATCAGGAAGAAGGGCAGGTCGGGCGTCTGCTGGAAGCGGTCCACCTCGGCCTGGCGGTCGGCGGTCGAGCCGTCGAGGTAGGCGTAGGGCACGCCGCGGGCGTCGAGGCCCTCGCGGATCAGGCCGAGCATCTGGACGAACTGCGAGAAGATTAGGGCCTTGTGGCCCTCGGCGCGCAGGGTGTCGAGGGTGTCGAGCAGCAGCTCGTACTTGGCCGAGGTGCCGCGGAACTTGCCGTCAATCAGGCGCGGGTGGTTGCAGATCTGGCGCAGGCGCAGCAGGCCCTCGAGGATCTTCATGCGCGCGTCGTCCATGCCCTGGCCGTCAATCATGCCCAGCAGCAGGGCCCGGTAGTAGTCGCGGGTCTTGACGTAGAGCTTGCGCTGGGCCTGGTCGAGGTCAACCACGAGCAGCTCCTCGCTGCGCGGCGGCAGGTCCGTGGCGACCTGGTCCTTGGTGCGCCGCAGGATGAAGGGGAAGACGATGCGGCGCAGGAGCTGGGCGGCGTTCTCGTCCTGGCGACGCTCGATCGGCCCGACGAACTGGTCGCGGAAGTACTCGAGGTTGCCGAGCAGGCCGGGGTTGAGGAAGGCGAACTGGGACCAGAGCTCGGCGGTGGTGTTCTCGATCGGCGTGCCGGTGAGGGCCAGGCGGTGCTCGGCGACGAGGGCCCGGGCGGCGCGCGAGGTCTCGGCCGCGGGGTTCTTGATCGCCTGGGACTCGTCGAGGATGGCGTAGTGGAAGGTGTAGCCCTTGAGCAGATCAATGTCGCGCAGCAGCACGCCGTAGGTGGTCAGGATAACGTCGTGCTCGCCGAACTGCGCGGGCTCACGGATGCGGCCCTGGTCGGCGTGGACGTGGACGCGCAGGCCCGGGGCGAACTGGGCGGCCTCGCGCTGCCAGTTGATCAGCAGCGAGCGCGGCATCACGATCAGGCTGGCGCCGGGGCGGGGCTGCTCCTCGTAGACCGACTGGAGCAGGGCGAGGGTGGTGACCGTCTTGCCGAGGCCCATGTCGTCGGCGAGGATGCCGCCGAACTTGTAGCGGCGCAGGAAGTGGAGCCAGTCAACGCCGGCCTTCTGATAGGGTCGCAGGGTGCCGACGAAGCCCCTGGGCAGGGGCTGGCGCTCGATGCGCGTGAAGTCCTGGAAGCGCTCGCGGGCATCGGCGAATGCCTGGTCAACCTGGCTCTGGTCGGCGCCCTCGAGGGCCTGGTCGATCACGGCGGCGTGGTGCTGGGCGAGGCGCAGGCCGGCGGGGCCGCGCTCCTCGCCGAAGGCGAAGAGGTGGCGGTAGCGCTCGACCCACTCCTCGGGGATGGTGCCGAGGGAGCCGTCGGCCAGCTTGATGTAGCGCTCGCGGCGGCGCAGGGCGCGCTTGAGCTCCTTCAGCGAGAGCAGCTGGTCGCCGAAGCGGATCACGGCCTCGACGTCGAACCAGTCGGCGCCGGGGGTGGTGACGTTGAAGCTGATGCTGGGCCGGCTGCGGTTGACCCTGGCGACGGTGAGGGTCTCCTCGCCGAAGATGGTGAAGCCGGCGGCGGCGAGCCTGGGCACCTCGCGCAGCAGGAAGTCGAGGGGCGTGGTGCCCTTGCGCAGGGTGAAGGCGCCCTCCTCGTCGGAGCGCTTGAGGCCGAAGCCGCCGGCGAGCTGCTGGAAGAGGGCGCGCTCGGCCTCGGGGTCGCGCCGCACGCGGTAGAGCACGGCGGAGCCCTCCTGGCGCTGGACCGACTCGGCGGGCATGGCGCGCTCGTACTCGAGCTCGAAGGGGCCGTAGGCGAAGCGCAGCTCGGCCTCGAGCTCGCCGTCCTGCTCGCTGAGGTAGACGCGGGGGGCGGGCTGCTCCTCGACGGTCTCCCACTGAATGATCTGGCCGCGCACGGGCAGGCTCGCGCTGAGGGGGACGAGGTAGTGCTCGATGAAGTCGGCCTCCTCGCTGACCGGGATGCGGACGCGGGGGTAGGCGGCCATGAGGTCGGCGTCGGGGCCGCCGTCGGCGAGGCGGAAGACCTGGTCGTCGGCGAGGATCCAGAGGGGCTCGCGGCTGAGCACGTGGGTGTAGCCGGGGCGCAGGGTGACGTGGCGGCCGTCCACGGCGAGGCGGAAGCGGGCCTCGATGAAGCCGGGGTCGCGCTCGAGCTCGAGCTCGGTGGTGGCGACCTCGGTGTTGACGAACAGGCGCCCGCCGATGATCGGCTGCTTCTCGTCGCCGCCATAGACGATGCAGCCGGGCAGCATGGCCAGGATGGTGGCGAGGGTGCGCGGGCCGGTGAACCAGGCGCCGTAGCCGCCGCCCGCGCCGGTGCTGGCGGCCACGGCGGTGTTGGCGGCGGCCACAGCGGCTACGGGCATGGTCGGGTAGCTCTCGGGGGTGACCTGGCTGCGGATCGGCTTGAGCTGGTCGCCGAGCTTCTGGCGCTCGAGGGCGTTGGTGATAATCTCGAGATCGCCGTTGTGGCCGGGCGGCAGCAGGCGCCCGGTCATGCTGTAGGGGACGACCGTCCATGCCTGGCCGCGCTCCTGGAGGCTGAAGACGATCACGTTGGCGCTGGGCGGGGCGACGGACTGGCGGGTGGGCGACTTGATCGCCTGGTCGAGCACGGCGCGCCAGATCGCGGGCGGGTTGGCCTTGAGGTGGTCGCGCAAGGCCAGGGCGGCGGCGACGCGGTGCTTGCAGAGGCCCCAGCCGCTGCCGCGGCAGCCGCACTGGAGCTGCACGAAGCCGCCGGCGGCGTTCGAGAGGGTGGCTTTGACCGGGAAGGTGAGCTTATCGGTCTCGTTGACGGTGACGACGGCCGAGGCGCCGTTGGTCTGCTCGACGCGGGCGCGGCCCTGGCGGTAGAGCTCGCGGCCCTGCTTGAGGTTGGCAGGGTGGGTGCCCTGGAGGAGCTGATCCACGGGGATGGTCTCGGCGGTCAGCAGAACGTGCATGGTGCAACCTGTTTTATACTGTTGCGGCCGCCCCACGGGCGGGGCGCGCCGGACGTCTCTTCCAAACGAACGCAACTTCCAACTGAGAGCGAACAACCACTATGCGCAACATACAGATCTGGTGCCTGCTCCTCGTGGCCCTTGTGCTGGCCGGCTGCGAAATCGAGGGCGGGGTCGCGCGGCCCACGCCCGCCGCGGTTCTCCCCACGGCCTCGCCCGCGGCGCCCCCAGCCGGTGCCGCGACGGTCACCGGGGCCACATCTGGCCCTATGGCAACTGTCGGGCCGGAACCCACGGCCCTGTCCACCCCCGAGGCCCCCATCATCGACTCGGGCGGGGTGCGCATTGGCCTGCTGGCCGACCCCGGCGACCTGCTGCCCTACCACACCGACAGCGCCGACGAGCGGGCGACGGCGCCGATCAGCGAGCTGATCTTCCCCGCGCCGCTGCTGGCGGTCGGCTACACCTACACCACCACAGGCGTCCTCGAGCGGGTGCCGACGGTCGAGAATGGCGACGTGACCGTCGGGCAGGTGGACGTCTTCCTCGACCAGACGGGCGCGATCACCACCACGACCACGGACGTGATCACCCAGGTGCAGCAGATCAGCGTCATCTTTCGCTGGAACCCTGACCTCACATGGTCTGACGGCGCCCCGCTGACGGCCGCCGACTCGGTGTTCGCCTACGAGCTGGCCAGGCGGGCGGGCCTGGGCCAGGAGACCAGGAGCAAGCTCGACCTGCTGGAGCGCTACGAGCAGGTTGACGAGCACACGACGAGGGCGGTACTCAAGCCCGACTATACTGACCCCGCCTATCTGACCACCTTCTTCACGCCGCTGCCGCGCCACCTGCTCGAGGGCGGCGACCCGGCCGAGCTGCGCTCGGGCCAGTTCGCGCTGCTGCCCGTGGGCTACGGGCCCTACGCCGTCGCGCGGCGCGACCAGGGCAGCCTGCGCCTGGAGCGGAACCCCCACTACGCCGGGCCGACGGGCCCAATTGAGACGGTAAGCTTCATCTTTCGCGACAACCTCGACCTGCTGCGCAGCTCGGTGGCCGGGGGCAGCCTCGACGTCGCCGCGCTGGACCAGCCCCTGCCGGAGGACCTGGCCGCCATCAGGGCCGACGGCGACGCGGGCGCGCTGCAGGTGGGCGCGGTCGCGAGCCCGATCTGGGAGCACCTCGACTTCAACCTCGACGTGCCGGCCTTGCAGGATCTCAGGGTGCGGCGAGCGATCGCCCAGGCTATCAACCGCGAGGCCATGGTCGCCGAGCTGCTGGGCGGGTACGGGGCCGTCCTCGACAGCTGGATCGTGCCGGGGCAGTGGGCCGCGGCCCCGACCGACCAGCTCACCCGCTACCCGTACAGCCCCGACGAGGCCCGCCGGCTGCTTGACGAGGCCGGCATCGTGGACGGCGACGGCGACGGGCTGCGCGAGGCGAGCGGCCAGCCCCTGACCCTCAGCCTGGTGACGACCCAGGCCTCGCCCCTGCGGCTGGCGGCGGCCCAGCGCATCAGGGACGACCTGGCGGCCATCGGGGTTGGCCTCTCGCTCCAGGAGGTGCCCACAGGGGGCCTGTACAGCCCCGAGGGGCCCCTCTTCCGCCGCACCTTCCAGATGGCCCTCTTCGCGTGGATCGCGAGCCCCGACCCGCGAGGCTGGGAGCGCTGGAGCTGCGCCGGGGTGCCGAGCGCGAGCAACGGCTGGACCGGCAACAACTTCCCCGGCTGGTGCTTCTTCGAGGCCGACCGCGCCATCAGGCTGGCGACGACCTCGCTGGACCGGACGGAGCGGGAGGCGGCCTACCTGCGCCAGCAGCAGCTCTTCACCCAGGAACTCCCGGTGCTGCCGCTGTTTCAGCGCGTTGACCTGGTGCTGGCAAGCCCCACCCTCGAGGGGGTGACCGCCGACCCGACGGCGCCATTCACCTGGAACATCGCCGGCTGGTCACGCAAGTAGTCTCATTATACCACTTTCGCACTACCTGTTGGATGGGGTGGGCCCGTAGGTCTGCCCCTACCCGCATTGGTAGTTGACGCGGTGTGTCAGCCCCGCTACACTCAAATGTACCTTTGTTCACAAGGCGACCGCGATCGGCGAAAGGATCACCGCGTATGGAGCGTCTGGTTGGCGAGGTCATGCACCACGGCGTGCTCACGTGCCGCCGCGATACGCCTATTCAGGATGTCGCCCGCACGATGTCGGAGAACGACGTGAGCGCCCTCGTGGTCATCAACGACGAGGGCCACATGATCGGGCTAGTCTCGCGCACCGACCTGGTGAACGCGCGGCTCTACGAGCAGTACTGGCGGCACTGGCGGGGCCTGACGGCGAGCCACATCATGGTCACCGACGTGGTCGCCGTGGGCAAGGGCGACAGCACCCAGCTGGCCAGCAAGCTGATGATGGAGCGCCGCATCCACCGCGTGGTGGTGGTCGAGGAGGCCGGCGAGGGCAAGAAGCCCGTAGGCATCCTCTCGGTCACCGACCTGGTGCGCGATATCGCAAGGGGGGAGGGGTAGGCTCGCTGCGCTCGCCCGGGGTGAGGCTTGCTCGCTGCGCTCGCGCGCAGGGGTGATCCGAACATGGCGGCACCGAGGACTCTCACCCCCGCGAGCGGCGCGAGCGTCACCCGGCGAGCGTCACCCGACGAGCGGCGCGAGCGCTCAAATGTGGTAGTAGTCGCGCACCTGGGCGATCCAGGCGCCCAGCCCGGAGGCGAGGATCGCGGCGAGGGCGAGGGCGGCCACGAGGCGCCCGGCCCGCCCGCGGCGCCAGAGGGCGGCCAGCAGGGGCCCGGCGCTGAGGCAGAGCCCCGGGTAGAGGAAGAGGGCCCAGCGCACCCCCTGGTCGGCGACGAGCAGCAGCCCCTGGGTGATGATGGCCCCGCCCCACCAGGCCGCCAGGGCGGCCCGCAGCCCCGCGGCCCCCGGCCAGGCCCGCCGCGTCGCCCAGAGCAGCGCCAGCCCCCCCAGGGCGGCCACGCCGAGCAGCGAGGGGATGGCCAGGCCCCGGCGGGCGGGCGGCGCCAGTCCGAGGGCGGCCAGGGCCGTCTCGGCGAGGACGGCGCCCGGCGCGGCGCCCCCGCCGCCCGCGCCGCCGCGCCCCCGCATGCTCTCCAGGTACACGGGCGCCGTGTAGAAGAGGGCCAGGGCCAGCCCGAGGCCGGCGGCCGCCACGAGGCTCAGGCGCAGCGCGCCCACGGGCCAGGGCGCCCGCGCCACGGCCGCCGCCACGGCCATGGCCCACGCCGCCGCCACGAGCGCGCCGAGCGAGAGCGTCACCCCCGAGTGGGCGAGCAGGCCGATGGCCAGCGCGGTGGGAAGCACGACGAAAATCTGCGGACCAATGTTGAAGGACGGGCGTACGGCAGCTCTGGCGGTCTGCCGGGCTTTGGTCTTTGGTCCTTCGTCCTTGGTCTTCGGCGCGGCAGCGCCGAGGGCCAGCAGGGTGATGAAGGGCAAGGCCAGGGCCTGCCCGCCCAGGTTGGCCAGCTCGCCCACGGAGAACGATTCGAGGGCGGCCGTGGGCAGCAGGTAGCAGGCGGCCCCGAGCAGGGCGGCCCGCCGGCCGGCCCCGGCCCGGCGCAGGAGCAGCCAGATGGCGGCCACGGCCAGGCTGTCGAGCAGGGCCGTGCCCAGCTGCATCAGCAGCACGCGCCCCCCGTGCCCCGGCGGGAAGAGCAGCTGGAGCGGCATGAGCGCGATGAACGGGCCCGGCGGGTAGGGCGCCTGCCCGCCGCCCGCGTCGCTTGGCAGGCCGGCCGTCAGGAAGACGCGGCCCAGAGTGGCCTCGAAGAGCTTGTTGGCCTGCAGCCCGCTGTCGCTGTACAGGGCGTGGGGGTGGAGCATGCCGGCGGCCCGCAGGGCGAAGGCCGCCGCCACCAGGGCGGCCACCGGCGCGAGGACCAGCGCCGCGCGCCCCCGGCGGGCCATGGCCCGGTCGGCCAGGCGGCCGCCGAGGGCCGCGGCCGCGCAGACGGCGGCGAGCAGCGCCAGGGTGGGCGTGAAGAGGGTCAGGGCGGGCTTGTGGAGGGCAAGGGCGTAGACGGCGCCCAGGGCGCCCGCGGCGGCCAGTCCCCCCGCCCCCCACCCGCCAGCGCCGGCCGCGAGGGCC
>DAOLDO010000171.1:0-9632 GCA_035327325.1 Chloroflexaceae bacterium
GGTGGAGGCCGACAAGCTGGCCGTGGTACTGATTGCGACCCTCGAGGGCGCGGTGATGCTCGCCCGGCTGCTCCGTGACGCAACGCCGCTGGAGCAGGCCGCCGCGCACATGCGCAGCCACATTGAGTCCGCCGTGCGCCAGGGCTGAGCCAGGCGCACTTTTTTTTGCCTTGCTTTGCGACCTTTCGGTCTCTTTTATGCGTCCATCAGCGCAAGGAGCTACCCGTGACCGTCACCCAGATCTTCATGGTGCAGATCGCCGTCAGCCTGCTGGTCTTCGGCCTCGTCGCCCGCTGGTACGTGCTGCCGCGCCTGCGCCGGCTGCCGCTCATCGATGCGCTCACCCTGCTCATCCTGCCCCACGCGCTGCGCACGCTCGGCCTGGCCTTCCTCGTGCCGGGGTCGGGGGGCGACGCCCTTCCGGCCGCATTCGCCGCCCCCGGCGCGTACGGCGACCTGCTGGCGGTGGTGCTGGCGCTGCTGAGCGTCCTGGCCCTGCGGCAGGGGTGGCGCGGCGCGCTCGTGGTGGTGTGGCTGTTCAGCGCTGCGGGGCTGCTCGACTTCGCCAACGCCTACGCCCAGGGCATTCGCCTCGACCTCGTGGCGAGCTACCCCCTCGGCCCGCTCTGGTTCATCCCGACCTACGTGGTACCGGCGTTTATCGTGCTGCACCTGCTGGTGATCGGCCTCCTCGCCCGCCGTGGGCACGAGTACATCGCCGCCCCCCGGCGTCCGCTCCCCGCCCGCCCGGCCTGAGCAACGCAAGGAGCACCCCACGATGATGGTGACACGTGACCCGCGGCGCGAGCGACTGACGCTGACGGCCGCCAGCCTGGGGCTGGTCCTGGTGATGCTGAACGTCTCGATGGTCAACCCCGCCCTGCCCGCCATTCGCGCCGCACTCGGCGGCGGTGCCCTCGGCCAGCAGTGGACGGTCAACACCTACAACCTGGTGTTCGCGAGCCTGCTGCTGCTCGGCGGACTGCTCGGCGACCGCTACGGGCACCGCCGGGTGCTCCTCGCCGGCCTCGGCGTCAGCGTCGCCGCCGCGCTGGCAAGTGCTGTGGCCCCCAGCATCGGCGTGCTGCTCGTCGCGCGGGCCGTGCAGGGGCTTGGCTCGGCCTTGATCCAGCCGGCGACCCTGGCGCTGCTCACTGCGACCTTCACCGACCCGCCCGCCCGCGCCAGGGCACTCGGCCTGTGGGGCGCCGTCTCGGGGCTGGGGATCGCCATCGGGCCGCTCGCCGGCGGCCTGCTGGTGGACGCCCTCGGCTGGCGGGCGGTGTTCCTCGCCATGGCTCCCGCCGGGCTGCTGACCGTTCTGGCGACGCTCGCCGGCGTCCGCGAGACGCCGGCCGACGCCGGCCGGCGCCCGGACCTGGCGGGGCTGGCGCTGGTCGTGGCGAGCCTGGCGGCCCTGAGCCTGAGCTTGAGCGAGGGCCAGCGCCTGGGCTTCGGAGCACCCGCGACTCTGGTGCTGCTCGGCGGCGCCGCCCTCGCCTTCGCGGCGTTCCTCGCCGTCGAGGCCCGGGTCGCCGCGCCCCTGGTCGACCTGGCGGCCTTTCGCCGGCCGGCCTTCGCCGCCGCGAACATGGGCGGGCTGCTGGCGTTCTTCGGCAGCTTCCCGCTGCTGACCTACCTTGGGATCTACCTCCAGCAGGAGCGGGGGCTGAGCGCGACCCGGGCCGGGCTCCTGATCCTGATCTTCCCGCTGGCCTTCGCGGGCGCCTCGGTGGTGGGCGCGCGGCTGCTGGCGCGCTTCGGCCCGCGCCTGCCTGCCACGACCGGCGCGCTGATCGCGGCGGCCGGCGCCCTCGGGCTTGGCATGCTCGACGGCGGGGCGCCGACGACGGCGCTCTGGTGGCGCCTCCTCCTCCTTGGCGCCGGGGTCGGCGTGAGCATGAGCGCGCTGACGACGGCCGCCGTGAGCAGCGTCGGACGGGGGCGCACGGGGATGGCGGCGAGCGTGCTGGGGGCGCTGCGCCAGGTGGGCGCCGCCCTGGGCATCGCCGTGCTCGGCGTGGTGATCGTCGGCATATCCGGCGATGGTCCGACGACCATCCCCGGGCTGCGGGCCGCGGCGCTCATCGCGGCCGGGGCGCTCCTGGCCGCGGCGGCGAGTGCGGCGCACTGGCTGCCGACGGCGGAGCACGCCGCGGCGCAAGGACCGGACGGGGTCGCCGCAATCGCGGCCAGGACCGAGTAGCATCGACACGCAAGGAGCTGTGTGATGAACGTGCAGGAACGTGTCCGAGAGGCCGCCGCCCGGCGCGGTGTGCGCTACATTCAGCCGGTGACTCGCTCGGCCGCCGGCGGCGTGGTGGCGGCGGTGTATCGGCAGGTCGAGCGGGACTACGGCGCGCTGGTGCCGCCCTTCAGCCTGCACTCGCCGGCGCCGGCGGTGCTGCGCGCCAGCTGGAGCATGGTGCGCGAGACGCTGGTCGCCGACGGGGCCGTGTCGCGGCAGCTGAAGGAGGCGGTGGCGACGGCCGTTTCCCGGGTCAACACCTGCCCCTACTGTGTGGACGCCCACGCGACGACGCTCTACGCGCTGGACAGCGGCAGGCTGGCCGATGCCATTGTCGCCGCGCAGACCGACACCGTGCTGGATCCGGGTGAGCGGGCGATCATGCACTGGGTGTCGCAGACCCACCGGCGCGCGACGGGTGAGGTGCTCGCCCCGCCCTTCCCCGCCGCGGCGGCGCCGGAGCTGATCGGCACGGCGGTGGCGTATCACTACCTCAACCGGATGGTCAACGTGTTCCTGGACGAGACCCCGCTGCCGGCGCGGGGCCCGGCGCTGCGCAAGGCGGCCCGGCGGCTGGTCGGCCCGCTCCTGCGCAGCCTGGTCACGCGCCCGGTGGCCGCGGGTGGCTCGCTGGCGCTGCTCCCGGCGGCCGAGCTGCCGGAGGCTTTCCGGTGGGCCGCCGGCCACCCGACGATCGCCGGATCATTTGCGGGGGTGGCGGCGCTGATTGAGGAGGCCGGGCAGGCGGCGCTCCCGGAGGCCGTGCGGGCGCTGGTCATCACGTACCTCGATCAGTGGGATGGGCAGGACCTGGGTATGAGCCACCGCTGGCTCGCCGATGCCGTCCAGCCACTTCCCGCGCACCAGCAACCGGCGGCGCGGCTGGCACTGCTGGTCGCCCTGGCCTCGTATCAGGTCGATGCAGACACGATCACGGCGTTCCGCGCGTCCCACCCGGACGACGCAGCGCTCGTCAAGGCTGCGGCCTGGGCCGCCTTCGCTGCGGCGCGACAGATCGGCGGACGCCTCGCGGGTGACCAGGTAGCGGCTGTCGCCATGGACACGTGAGGGTCGGGGAGAGCCGATCGCACGCAGTCGTGGGCGACAAGTGGGCCGGGCTGTGGCGCGCCTAACAAGGTAGTGAACACACGATCACAGGTGAAGAGCGTTGTAATGCGCGTTGAGATGGCCTGGCAAGGTGGTCGGCCGCTAGGTGAGCGCCTGACAGCCGGTAGGGTCATCTACCCCTCAGCCGAGGGTGGGGCAGTGTCGAGCGCCCAGCAGTAAAAGCTGAGCTCGTCGACGTCCTGCTCGATCAGGGCGCTGAGCGTGACCGCGCCGCCGTGCCCCGACGCGCGGAGCGGCAACAGGAGGAAGGGCCCGCCTGACGTCGCCTCGGCCTGTAGCCTGGCGACCATCTTCAGCGGGTCGTACGGGGGCGCGACCCGGTCGTTCAGCGCCGACGCGAACAGCATCGCCGGGTAGTGACGGTCGGGGCGCACGTTGTGGTAGGGCGAGTAGCCCGCGAGGTACGGCCCCTCAACCGGGTCGTCGGGCGAGCCGTACTCCACGGTCGCCGAGCGGTTGTTGGCGAAACGCGGGAAGCTCAGCATGTCGAGGAGGCCGGCGCGGCTGAACACCGCGCCGAAGGCGTCGGGCGCCTGTAGGGCGGCGACGGCCACCAGCAGGCCGCCGTTGCTGTTGCCGCGCGAGGCGAGCAGCTCGGGCGCCGTGTAGCCGGCGGAGACGAGCCAGCGTGCCGCCGCGATGTAGTCGTCGAAGGCATTCTGCCGCCGCGTTTTGGTTGCCGCCTCGTGCCAGGCTCGCCCGTACTCGCCGCCGCCCCGCACGTTGGCGAAGGCGAGCACGCCGCCCAGTTGCAGCCAGACCGCCGTCACCGCGGTGAAGCGCGGCTGCAGCGCGATGTTGAAGCCGCCGTAGCCACTGAGCCGCACCGGCCTGCGCCCGTCGCGCGGCAGCCCTTTCCGGTGGACGATGAACATAGATACCGGCGTGCCGTCGCGCGACTCGTACCACACCTGTTCCGTCACGTACTCCTCAGGGTTGAGCCCGACATCGGGCACGTGGTACGGCATCAGGCGGTCCGCTGCGTAGTCGTAGCGGTACAGCGACGGCGGCTGCACGTAGGACTCGAAGCTCACCCACACCTCGTCGCCGCCCCAACTGCCGCTCACTCCGCTGACCACGCCCTCCCCCTCGTTGCGGTTGACGGCGCCGAGGGCCGGCAGCTCCAGGTCACGGAGGTGGGTGCCGTCCTCGGCGTAGACGCTGATGCGGTGGGCGGCGGCGTGGGTGGAGACGGCGTACAGCCGTCCGGCGACGCCCGTGACCGTCTGCAGCGTGTCCGTCCCCTCAGGGATGAGAGTCCGCCACTCAGTTGGCCTCGCAAGCGAGGCGACGCAGGCACGGCCCCGGGGCGCGTCAAGGTCGGTGTGGATGAGCAGCGTGTCGCCGATCACCTGCACCTGGTTGACCGAGCGCATGGTGGGCGCTACCGGCAGGAGCTCGTCGTCGACGAGGCGCAGCAGGAAGACGGCATTGGCGTGCACGAAGTGCCACTTCACGAGCACGGCGAAGCGCCCGCACTCGCTGACCCTGACGGAGCACCAGTACTCCTTCTCGCGGTCGTTGTCAAAGACGAGTCTCGCCGGCGTGGCCGACCCGACCTGGTGCTCGTAGATCGCGTGCCAAAAGGCCTCTTCGCCCGCGGGCACGTCGCCCGGCTCGGGGTTCGCGGGGTAGAAGAACCCGGACGAGTCGGGCCGCCAGGCCGGCGTCTCGTGGCTCGTGCCGTATGGTCGATCGGGGAGGAGCTGCCCAGTCTCGACGTCGAGCAGCCGGATCTGCGCACCGTGGGTGCTGCCCACGGCCCTGCCGAACGCGAGGAGCGTGCCGTCGGGCGAAGGGACGGCGAACACCAGCGCGTCATCGCGCGCCCAGGTGTTGGGGTCGAGCACCGCCTTGACCGGCGCCCCCTGGCGGCGCCGCATCATGAGCTGGAGCTTCTCATCCTGGGGGCTGGCCTGCCAGAAGAACTCGCGGCCGTCGGGCCCGGAGCGCAAAGGCCGCGACAGCCGTGTATAGCGAGTCGAGCGGTTCACCGCCTCCCGCAGCCAGGCACGTCCCGGCACGGCGCGCAGCACCCCCTGGGTCACGGCCTCTTGCGCCGCGATCCACGCCTCAGTCTCGGGAGCGTCGAGCTGCTCCAGCCAGGCGTAGGGGTCGGCGAACCAGCGGCCGTGCAGGGTGTGACCGCTCTCGAGGTCGCGTCGTGCGGGGGTGATACCGAGGCCGGGGTTCAGCTTCTTCATGTGGTGCCCCTCTGCTGCGCACAGTCGGCCAGCAGCGCTCAGGGTATCGTGCCGGATGAGGCGCCTATCATCCTCGGCTCGGCCTTCGGGGCGGCTCGCTCCAGCCAACCCGGGACGCGAACCAGCAACGCCCCGACGACGGCGGGTTCCTTTCTGCCTCTGCGCTGCCGTCCCGTATTGCTACGAGCGCAGTATACAGGGCATGGCGGCGTATCACCAGGACAAGCTCTTGTTCAAGCTCGGATTCTTTCCGAGACCTGCTTGGAGCGGCTTACGAGCGAGAATGCGCGGTATAGTCGGGTAGAAAGGCCAGTGTCAAGCGTTCTCCCGGCAGGACCTTGCTTGAGGCGAAGCCCGGCATTGCATTACCCGGAGGGCAGAGGATATACTGTTGCCAGATACAGCCACGCTGGGAGGGAACAGGTCATGGCAATTGACGCTCGCCAGGCAAACTTGCGGCTAAGCTGGGAAGAGGATGATGACCTCGTGGTGAGTCTTACCCCGCTCCAGGGCCATTGGACGGAGGAGCAGTATCTGCTCGTAACCGACCAGACGAATCGGCTGTTGGAGTTTGACGACGGCTACATTGAGGTCTTGCCAATGCCGACGGAAGAACATCAGGACATCTCGCAGTTTCTCTTTCTGGCGTTGCTCGCATTTCTCCAGCGCATTGGTGGAAAAGTGTACTACGCGCCATTGCGCGTGCGCGTCCGAGCGCGTAAGTTTCGTGAGCCTGATCTCCTGCTGGTACGTGATGCGAACGATCCGCGGCGACAGAATCGCTACTGGCTTGGGGCCGATATGGTGGTCGAAGTGGTCAGTGCAGATGACCCGGAGCGGGATACGAAAGTGAAGCGCAAGGATTATGCGCTGGCAGGTATCCCTGAATACTGGATTGTCAACCCCCTCACGGCCACGATCACCGTGCTGGTCCTCGAAGGCGCGGTCTATGCTGAGCACGGGGTCTTCCATCGGGGTGATCAGGCGACCTCTAAGCTGCTGGAAGGCTTTAGCGTAAGCGTGGACGAGGTACTCGACGCCAAGTAGAGACGAACAACGTTTTACATCCGAGAGCGTGCAGATGCTGTTGGTGGTGAAGGTTACCGGCTGGCCCGTGGCCGAGATGGGGAGCACATTGCCGTAGCTGCTGCCGCCGACTGTCGAGAAGCTAATGGCCTGGTTGCCCCTGACGTTGACCGTGAATGGCAGTGTAACCGTGCCGCCGTCGCCGAACAGACCCACAAGCTTCTGCACCCTGAAGGTGCCGTTGTAGACACCCTGGTTCGCGTAGGTGTACGGCACCCGGATATTGTAGGCCAGCTCGCCCGGAACTTTGGTCACAGTGAGTGTGCTGATGCCGCCGGGCGGGACAGTGCCGACCGAGCCGTCGCTGCTGATCGTCGCGAAGGACGTGATAGCATCGCCCCAATCCACAGAGACCGTGAACCGGCTCGCGCTGCCGGTGTAGCGGAGGGCACCCAGGATTGCGACGCTGCCCCCTGGTTCCCGCTCCAGGCGTTGCACGGCACGTTCGGGCTCGTCGCGCAGTCGGGGGCGAAGACGAAAGCGGGCGGCAGCGACGCCACCGGCACTTGCAGCGTGGTCGTCGCCTGCGCGCCGAGCGCATCGGTGGCGGTCAGATCGACCCGGTAGGTCCCGCCGGCGTCCCAGGTGTAGGTGGTGGTGGGGCCGGTGGCGCTGGCGAGCTCCGACGGCGTGCAGGGGTCGAAGACGAGGACGCAATCGTTGTCCTTGAAGCTCCAGCGGTAGGTCACCGGCTGAACCGCATTCCCGGGCGCGAAGCCACCGGCGTCGAGGATGGTCGGGCTGCCCTCGGAGGCGGCGCTGAAGGTGGGCGTACCGGTCGGCGCCCGGTAGCCGCGCACCGTCGCCGCGTACTGCTGGCCGTCGGCGCCGATGTACTTAAGGGTGGGTGAAACGCCACAAGTGCCATCGTCGAGGCAGTTCACGGGGCTGGTGGTTGCGCTGCTGTCAAGGGCCGCCGTGAGGAACGCAAAGCCGTCGGTCGGGGTGCCGGTCAGCCAGGCGCTCTGCTTTGTGCCGCCCCAATCGGTGTAGGCGAGGCGCAGCGTCTGGACGCTCGTCCCGTTCGCCGTGGTGATGAACCAGTTCCCGTTCAGCCTGACGGTGGTCACGGTACCGGAGGCGTTATCCTTGACCGCGATCGTCGGCGCGCGCGCTTCGACGCCGCTGGCGTTCTTGACCAAAAACTGCGGGGCGGTGGCGGCGGCAGCCGGGATCCGGGTGGGATTCAGGCAGGGCGTGTTGGGGCTCAGGATTTCCTGGTCGGTACCGATGATCGTAAAGGTAAGGAATCCCGGAATGAGGTTCGAGTTGTCGCAGCTATCCAGCGTGGGCATCGGCGTCGTGGCGCCGACGAAGTGGACGACCAGGCCTTTGTGCCGATCACGGTTGCCCAGCAGCGGCTCTTCGGCGCCCGCACCCCCGACGGCAACGGCTATCTCGTCAGCTCGATCACGCTCTCGGTGGACAGCAGCGAGCAGATCGACTACGTGCAGGGCCGGGTCGAGCGTCTGCTGCGGGAGCGTCACGGGCTGGCGACTGACGGCAGCGAGGACGACTTCAGCGTGCTCAACCAGGCCTCGTTCCTGAGCACCCTGACGACGATTACCACCCTCTTCACACTGTTCCTTGGGGCAGTGGCGGCGATCTCGCTGCTGGTGGGCGGGATCGGGATCATGAACATTATGCTGGTGAGCGTGACAGAGCGGACGCGGGAGATTGGCCTGCGCAAGGTCGTGGGCGCCCGGGGGCGAGACATCCTGCTGCAGTTCGTCGTGGAGGCCCTGACCCTCAGCCTGACTGGCGGCCTCGTGGGGCTGACTCTCGGCAGCGTCATCCCCGTCGCAGTCACCCTGCTCGGCCTGCTTGACGCGCCGGTTACGCTGAGCGCAGCCGTGATCGGCGTCGGCTTTTCGCTGGCGGTTGGGCTCTTCTTCGGCATCTACCCCGCCCGCCGTGCCGCCCGCCTCGACCCGATCGAGGCCCTACGCCACGAGTAACCGTTCCCGCCCGGGAAGTGTGCACAGCCCCCGCTCATAGTAGCTGGCTGGGACACCGCCTTATACCGGCGGCGCGCTCAGCCGTCGGCGCAGCACACCCTGCGTGTGCCGGTCGGGGGAGCAGATTACCAGCCGATGCCCGGGGGCATCGAGGGCCTGGAGCGTGGTGTAGGCGAAGGTCAGCGCTCCCTCGTGCGCCTGCCGTTGCGGCTGGTACCGGAGTTGCGGCCCTCGGGCGCGGAGCGCTCGCGGTTCGCTTGGAGATGGTTCGCCAACAGCACCCAGGGCGCTCCACAGCGCTTGGTTCCGTTCCCCCACGAATGGGGGTGTCGCACACCCTATCGAACGAGGGTACACGCCTGCCGCCCGGGACGGTATGCTCCGTTCAGGAATAGTTTGAACGGGAGCGTCCAGCGAAGGCCACCCTATGCGCAGTGTCGAGCGCCCTCACCCGCTGATCGACGTCCAGCAGGTGCAGCGCACCTTCCAGGTCGGGCCGACCCAGATCCCCGCCCTCCGCGGTGTCTCGTTTGCGGTCGCCCGTGGCGAATTCGTCGCGATCGTCGGTCACTCCGGCGCCGGCAAGTCCACCCTCCTGAACCTCATCGCCGGGGTGGACCGCCTGAGCGCGGGCGCCGTGCGGGTCGAAGGCCAGGAGATCCACCGCCTGAGCGAGGCCAAACGCGCCCGCTGGCGCGGCGCCTCGCTCGGCATCGTCTTTCAGTTCTTCGCCCTGCTGCCCACCATGACCTTGCTCAACAACGTCATGCTCCCGATGGAGCTGGCCGGCAAGTACGCCGCCCGCGAGCGCCGCGAGCGGGCGGCAGCCCTGCTCACCCAGGTCGGCCTGGGGGACCACCTCCACAAGCTCCCGTCCCGGGTGAGCGGCGGCCAGCAGCAGCGCGCCGCCATCGCCCGCGCCATCGCCAACGACCCGCCGCTCGTCCTAGGCGACGAGCCCACGGGCAACCTCGACTCCGGCTCCACCGAGGTGGTCTTCGAGCTGTT
>DAOLDO010000172.1:0-9629 GCA_035327325.1 Chloroflexaceae bacterium
GTTTGGGGCATGACCAGGGCCCCCGGCCGCCTGCCCGCCTTCCTCCAGGGTGGCGTCGTCGAGGTCCACGCCGACCTGAGCGACGCCGAGGCAACTATGCGCGCCATCGTCGCCGCCCGCCCCTCGGTCATCTACCACCTCGCCGGCCAGCCCTTCGTCCCCGAGTCGTTCCGCGACCCCGCCGGCACCCTCAGCACCAACACCCTCGGCGCCCTGCACATCTTCCTCAGCCTGATCGAGCTGCGCAGCCCCACCCGCGTGCTCGTCGTCGGCACCAACGAGGAGTACGGCAAGCTCACCGAGGCGGACCTGCCGATCGGCGAGGCTACGCCCCTGCGCCCCGCCAACCCCTACGGGGTCAGCAAGGCCGCCCAGAGCCTGCTCGCGCTCCAGTACCACCTCAGCCACGGCCTCGACGTCGTGCGCGTGCGCCCCTTTACTCACATCGGGCCGCGCCAGAATGAGCGCTTTGTCACCGCGGCCTTCGCCCGCCAGATCGCCCGCATCGAGCTCGGCCTCCAGCCCCCGATCGTGCAGGTCGGCAACCTCAGCGCCCGCCGTGACTTCACCGATGTGCGCGATATGGTGCGGGCCTACGCCCTGCTGGTGGAGCACGGCGAGGCCGGCGCCGTCTACAACGCCGGCTCGGGCCAGGCCGTGATGGTGCGCGAGCTGCTCGACATCCTGCTCGAGGAAAGCACGGCCCGCGTCGAGGTGCGGCTCAACCCCGAGCTGATGCGCCCGATCGACATCCCGCTCGTCGTCTGCGACGGCACGCGCCTGCGCGAGCGCACCGGCTGGGCGCCCCGCATCCCCCTGCGCCAGACCCTGCGCGACATCCTCGACTACTGGCGCGCCGAGGTGCGCCGCGCCGAGGGCGCCCCGGCCTGACGAATGTGTCACCCCCGCGCCAGACCCGGTTCAGCCGGCTGTTTGCCTCGTCCTGTATCATAAGGCCGGAACGCGCTCGCGCGCGCCCGGTCTGCTGGTGTGCTACGAAGGAGCGTCCATGAAAGCAGTGATCCTCGTCGGCGGCCTCGGCACGCGGCTCCGCCCCCTCACCTGTAACACCCCCAAGCCCATGATCCCCCTGGTCAACCAGCCCTTCATCGAGTGGATGCTCCTGCGTCTGCGCGACCAGGGGATCAACGAGGTGGTCCTGGCGGTCCAGTATCTGGCCGACCGCTTCCGCGCTGCCTTCGGCGACGGCTCCCGCCTGGAGATGAAGCTCCATATCGTCGAGGAGCCCGAGCCCCGCGGCACCGCCGGCGCCGTGAAGAACGTCGAGCACCTGCTCGATGGGCCCACATTCGTCTTCAACGGCGATGTAATGACCGACCTCGACCTCCAGGCCATGCTCGCCTTCCACCGCGAGAAGCAGAGCAAGGTCACCCTCTCGCTCACCCCCGTGGACGACCCGACCCAGTTCGGCCTGGTCGAGATGAACGGCGACAACCACGTCAAGCGCTTCCTCGAGAAGCCCCGCGTGGAGGACATCACCACCAACCTGATCAACGCCGGCACCTACATCATCGAGCCCGACGTGTTCCGCTACGTGCCGCCGAACCAGTTCTACATGTTCGAGCGCGGCCTCTTCCCCGTGGTCCTGCAGACGGGCGACCCGATGTACGGCTACCCGTCCCGCGCCTACTGGACCGACATCGGCAAGCCCCAGACCTACCTCGATGTGCACCACGACATCCTGATCGGCAAGGTCAAGTACGGCTTTCGCGGCAGCGAGATCGCCAACCGGGTCTGGGTCGAGGGCGACGCGAGCATCCACCCCTCGGCGCAGGTGGTGGGGCCCGTGGTGATCGGCCACGGCGCCGTGGTCGAGCGAGGCGCCCGCATCATCGGCCCGACCGTGCTCGGCCCCGGCTGCCACGTCGGCCCCGAGGTCAGCATCGAGGGCGCCGTGCTCTGGGCCGACAACAGGATCGGCGAGGCGGCCACCCTGCGCAACTGCGTGCTCGGGCGCGGCAACGAGATCGGGCCCAAGAGCCACATCGTGGACGGCGCGATCGTCGGCGATGACTGCCGCTTCGGCCCCGAGAACCGCCTCGAGCGCGGGATCAGGATCTGGCCCGGCACCGTGCTCGGCGAGAAGGCCATCTCGTTCTAAGACCAAAGACCAGAGACCAGGACCAAGAGCGCTGCATCGCGCTCGCGCTCTGCCGGCCTTGGTCTTTGATCTTTCGTCCCTGGTCCTATTTTTTCAGGGCCTCGTCAATCTTGCCGCTAAGGCGCTTGTCGGCCTCGGCCAGATTGGGCGCCGCGGCCACCGAGCCCGCGCCGCTCGCCCGCCGGGCCGCCGAGCGGGCCACGGCGGCGCGCCCGAGCCGGGCGAGCACGATGGCGCCTGTGGCCGCGACCATGCCTAGCACGGTCCAGGGCAGCCAGTCCACCAGCAGGCCGGCCAGGGGCGAGGCGGCCACCACGGGCTCGGCGCGCCGCCCGTCCCAGCGCTCGAGGGCGTAGCGCAGCAGGTAGGCCGCCACGAGGGCGCCGTTCAGGGCGCCCAGGAGCGCGCCGACCACCCGCTCGTAGAGACCAGGGTCGGCGGGGCCGGGCGGCAGCATGGCGCCGCCGCCGTAGCCGAGCAGGCCGGCGGCGAGCAGGAAGACGAGGGCGATCAGGGCGAAGGTCGGCGCCCCGGGCAGCTCGGGCCTGAAGGTCGCCCGCAGCCAGCCCGCCAAAGGCTCGGCCCATAGGTCAACCAGCACCGCCGCCAGCAGGGTGCCGCCGACCGCCACGAGGCCGGGCCGCACACCGCGCAGCGCGCCCAGCAGCGCCCCCGCCCCCACCGCCAAAGCGACCAGCAGCGTCAGCCACACGGCACCCTCCCTTCGCCCGCCCGCGGCCCACCTGCCGGCGATTGTAGCACGCCTTCCCGGGGCGCGGCGGGGGCATTCCGGGGGGCTCCGGGCGGGCAAGCCATGGTATAATGCCGCCCGTGCGTACCGAGGCGCCACAGGTCGCGGCCACCGCATTGTGGCGCGCCCCGCCCGGCCTGAGCGGTCAGGCGTCGTTCGCGCACAGCAGAACCGCGAATGGGAAGGAGGCTCCACCCATGGTGCGTATCGCTATCAATGGCTTCGGCCGGATCGGTCGGCAGAGCTTCAAGGCGATGCTCGAGTACCACCCCGACGAGTTCGAGATTGTGGCGATCAACGACCTGACGGACAACGAGACCCTCGCCCACCTGCTGCGCTACGACTCGACCTACGGCCCCTTCGACGGCGAGGTCTCGGCCACCGAGGACAAGATCATCGTAGACTACGACGACGCCCACTACGAGATCGCCGCCCTCGCCGAGCGCGACCCCGCCAAGCTCCCCTGGGGCGACCTCGGGGTGGACCTGGTGATCGAGTCGACCGGCCGCTTCACCGAGGCCGAGAAGGCCCGCGCCCACCTCCAGGCCGGGGCCAAGAAGGTGGTGATCACCGCCCCCGCCAAGGGCGAGGATATCACCATCTGCCTCGGCGTCAACGAGACGGCCTACGACCACGAGCGCCACAACATCATCTCGAACGCCTCCTGCACCACCAACTGCCTCGCGCCCGTGGCCAAGGTGCTCAACGACCGCTTCGGCATCGAGCGCGGTCTGATGACCACCATCCACTCCTACACAATGGACCAGAACCTCCAGGACAATGTCCACAAGGATCTGCGCCGCGCCCGGGCCGCCGCGATCAACATGGTGCCCACCACCACAGGCGCCGCCAAGGCCGTCGCCCTGGTCATCCCCGAGCTGAAGGGCAAGTTCCACGGCTACGCCGTGCGCGTGCCCACCCCCACCGTCTCGATGGTAGACTTCGCCGTGCTGCTCGGCCGCTCCACCAGCGTCGAGGAGATCAACAACGCCTTCCGCGAGGCCGCCGAGAGCGAGGAGCTCGAGGGCATCCTCGGGGTCAGCGAGTCCGAGCTGGTCAGCAGCGACTTCATCGGCACCACCTACAGCTCCGTGGTGGACCTGCCCCTCACCCACAACATGGGCGACGAGTTCTACAAGATCATCGCCTGGTACGACAACGAGTGGGGCTACTCGGTGCGCATCGCCGACCTGACCGCCTACCTGGCCGACCACTTCGAGTAGGCCCTGGCTCGCGGCCATGGCCGGACAGCCGAAAACACCCCGGATGCGCAACGCATCCGGGGTGTCCTTTTGTGGCACAGGTGGCGCGGCCTACGGCAGCGGCACGATCAGCCCCGGGCGCAGCGGGTGGCCCACCACCTCGGCCACGGGCGCCGCGCCGACCCGCTCAAGCAGGCCAATCTCCGCGGCGCAGTGGGGGCAGAGGGCCAGGTGCTGCACGAGGGCGGCGCGCTGGTACGGGTCGAGCAGGCCCTGACAGTAGTCCATCAGGGTCTCGCTTGCGGGGCAGTAGAGCCGGTACAGGCGCCGGCGCAGCCGGGCCTGCAGGGCCGCGAGCCGGGCGACCTGCGCGGCACAGTGGGGGCACGCCCGCAGGTGGGCCAGAGTCGCCTCGTCCGCCTCGCCGTCGGCGGCCGCGATCAGGGCGGTGGCGCTCGGCGCCGAGGGCAGCGTGCAGCCCTCGTCCCAGCTCTCCTCGATGCTCATAAGCGTGCGCTCCTGGCGTGCAGTCGGCGGTCGCTCCCGACTCGCATAGTATGAAACGCAGGGCTACCTATTTTTCACACACGTCCTACTCGCGGTAGTAGGACCATCTTACCACAGCCCGCCGCCCTGAGAATCGAAGAGGCGCCCTCGCGGGCGCCTCGAACTTCGCGCTGCCGTCAATCTCTAGGGGGCAAGCATCTGGCGCAGCTGCTGGTTGCGGCTCAGACGCCCCAGCACGTTGCGCTTGACGTTGTAGACGTCGTTGACGCTGCTGAACAGCTCGCCGCGGCGGGCGAAGATCGCCCGCGGGGTGAGGCCGAGCACAAACGAGCAGTAGACCACCACCCGCTCGACCTCGCCGTTGAGCTGCTCGTTGATGAAGCGCCAGAACTCCTCGCGGTCCACCCGGCTCACGGCCTCCTCGTCGGGCGAGGTCTGGGGGCCGTGGTTGGGCGAGATCGTCTCTTCGGGCAGCATCTCGGACCAGGACTGGGCCCGCACGCTGTCGATCACAACGCTGGTAGCGCAGAGCTGCAGGTACTGGAGCAGGGAGGCCAGGCTGGGGAAGGAGGCGAAGCGCTCGGGGGTGATGGCGCGCCAGAACTTGGTGAAGGCACCGACGACGAAGTACTCGCTGCTCTCGCCGCTGCTGACGAAGGCGCCGCTGCGGCGGATCCAGCCCTCGACCAGGCCGCTGTAGTGCCGGTAGAGCTGCTCCCAGGCGGCCTCGTCGCGCTCGACCAGGGCCCGGCGGAAGAGCTCGTAGCTGTAGCAGGTGTCGTGCTGCTGGCCCCTGTAGAAGCGCTCGCTCTCGGCGGCGCAGCAGCGCACGAGGGAGGCCAGGTCCATCCGGGCCAGGTCGGGTGTCACGGCGGCGGGCTGGGGCTCGCGGCTCTGACGGGCGGGCGTGACGACGCCGGGGGCGACGCCTGGAGCGTTGCGGGGGAGCGTGTCGATCGGCTGGGTGATCATGGCCTCCTCAACTCTCTCGGTGCGCGTGAGGCCGCCGGCGTGGCGCCCTGGCACGGCTCAAACCTGGTCTGAACAGGTCGGGGGGCGCGGCGCGGCGCCCTCGCTACCAGGCTGATTGTAGGCGCTCGGCCCCGTCGTGAGAAGGTCGCGCGGTGATCAAACGATTACAAACGCGCTTACGGGCCGCGATCGTAGGGTGTGGGGAAATGGAGGCGCGGATCGAGCCCGGCGCCTGGCGACGTCAACGGCCCGATCAGGTCGAGGAGCGAGCCGATGCGCCCGTCCGGGGTGGGCCCCGCGAGCGAGCGATCGATCTGGTAGGCTCGCATCCCTATTGAACGGGCCGCGGCGATATTTTCGGCCAGGTCGTCTACGAGGCAGCAGGCCGCGGGCGGCAGACCGAGGGCCGCTGCGGCGGCGTGGAAGGCCCGCGGGTCGGGCTTGGGCCAGCCGAGGGCCGCGGCGCTCAGGGCCGCCGCGAACAGCCCGGGGTCGAGGCCGGCGTGGGCCAGGGTCTGCCCGACGCTGGGCAGCTCGAAGTTGGTGAGCACGGCGAGGAGCAGCCCGGCCTCGCGCATGGCGGCGAGGGCGGGCGCGGCGTCGGGGTAGGCGCTGAAGAGGGTGGGGTAGCCGGCGGCCAGCTCGGCGGCCAGGGCGGCGGTGGTCGCCTCGTCGAGCCCCTGGCCGGGCGCGAAGGCCGCGCAGAGCCGCCCCCAGAAAGCCGGCTCGTCGGCGACGGCGCGGGGCCACGGGCCGGGCCAGCCCTCCCACAGGGCTCGCAGGGCGCCGAGACCCACGCCGGGGGCCACGCGGGCGAGGCGGGCCTCAAGGCGCGCCAGGTCGGCCACTGCCACCCTGGTCAGGGTCAGGTCGCGGTCGAAGATGACGGCCCGGATCTCCATGGGCCGATCATAGCGGTACTACCGGGGTGGTTCAATAGGAGGAGAGTACCGACATGATGGTACGTCAACCGCGGCGAGCCTGGACGCCCCCGTTGATGGCGGCAGAGCCGGAGCTGGCTCCGGCCCTACAGTGAGCCGGCCAGGACCACCTGGTCGCTGGGCTCGGGGCTGCCGCCGCTGGGCTCGACGGTGACCATCACCTCGCTGAAGGCGTTGACCTCGCGGGGGGCCTCGACCACGATGCGGGCGAGGCCGGTCTCGTCAACCTCGAAGGTGCCGCCGGCCACCTGGGTGGCGCCGTCGGCGAGCCAGAACTGGTAGACCTGGCCAGGGGCGAGGGGCGGCAGGCCGCTGAAGATCGCGACGGCGCTCGACTCGCCTGGGTACATGTACATCTCGCCGCGGGCGGCGGCGGCGAAGTCGGCAGGGGCGAGCTGGCGCGTGGCGACGCCGGGGGCGCTGACGAACGAGATCACGTATTCGTCCCGAGCAAGGCGGGCGTTCAGCTGGGCGAGCTGCTCCTCGCCCGCGGCGAGCTGGGCGCTCACGGCCGCGAGCTGGCGCTGCCCGTCGGCGAGCTGGGCGGTGAGGGCCTCCTGGCGGGCCTGAGTGTCGTCGAGGCTCTGCTGGAGGCCGGCCATGATCGCGACGAGCTCGGCGTTGGTGCGGTCGAGCCGGGCCACATTCGCGCTCAGGTTGAAGGCCAGGCCGCCGAGGGCGAGCACGAGGGCCGCGAGGGCCGCCATCGTGGCGGGGACGAACCAGGGCCGAGCGGCCCGGCGGGACGGCGCGGGCGCGGCGGGGGCGCGGTCGGCCTCGACGCGGGCGAAGAGGGCCGCGCGCACGCGCTCGGGCGGCGCGGCGGGGGGGGCGGCGTAGGGCAGCAGCGCGACCACCTCGCGCAGCTGGCGCAGCTCCTCCTGGTGGGCGGGCGAGCGGGCGAGCAGCGCCTCAATGCCCTGCTGATCTTCGGCGTCGAGGGCGCCAAGAGCGTAGGCGGCGAGCTGGCTTTCGACGTAGTTCTGATCGTTGGCGTTCATCAACGTGGGGGGCGCGGGTGGGAGCGCCCGTACTTTCTAGCGGTCTTCGAGACCGACGCCCTGGTGCTGGAGCAACCCTTTAAGCTTCTGGAGCGCGAGGCGGACCCTGGTCTTGACCGTGCCCAGGGGGTTGGCGAGCTGCTCGGCGATCTCGCGCTGCGAGAGGCCGGCGAAGTAGGCGAGCTCGATCACCTGGCGCTGGTCGGGCGGCAGCTCGCCGAGGGCGCTGGTGATCAGGCGGCGGCGTTCGGCCTCCCAGGTGAGTTCGTCAACGGCGGGCTGGGGGTCGGGGATAGCCGTCAGCACCTGGTCCTCGACGGGGCTCACGGCCGGGCGGGCCTGGCGGCGGCGCAGCTCGTCAATGCAGAGGTTGCGGGCGATGCCGAAGAGCCAGGGGGCGAACAGGCCGCTCGCGCTCTGGAAGGTGGCGGCGCGGCGCCAGACGCGCCAGAAGGTCTCCTGGACAACGTCCTCAGCCTGCTCGGCGCTGCTGAGCATCCTGAGGGCGAGGCCGTAGACGACACGGCCGTAGCGGCTGTAGAGTTGCTCAAGGGCGCGGCTATCGCCAGAGGCGACGTGGACGATCAGCACCTCGTCGCTGAGCATCCCGCCCTCGGCCGGTTGAGGAGGCGTGCCGGGCACAGGAACCTCACAAAAGAGTACGCAGCGGACCAGCCGGTGGATGCATCGCCGCGCGTCGAGGTCGGAGGAGCGGGCGTATTATACACTACACGGCGCCGTCGGCCGCCGCTGGCACAGATCTGGAACTAGAGGGCGAGCGCGTGTTGCACATTACAGACAAACGTGCCACGATTATACAGAGTGACTCTGGGCCTACCGGCGCCCTCGGCTTGACACGCGTCCGGTTGGTGCTATACTAACATTGTGTCGAATATCACAAACAGGTAGCGTGCCGCACCCATCAGCGACACCCCAGAGCAGCGCAGGCCTGGCTAGACGACCGCCCCGGCCGCCGGCAGGCCCTAGAAGAGGAACAGCCTGATGGCTGCGTACCAGACCCAGAGCAGCGGAGCGGACGTCGAAGTAGCCCTCGGCACGCACGGCAGCAGCGCCGAGGCGCGCCCCTTCGCCCCGCGCCAGAGCGCGGCCCGCAGCGTGGCCGAGCTCTTCGAGCGCGCCCAGCTCACGGACGACCTGCAGGCCGTCGAGGCGCTGCTGCTCGAGCGGGCCACCTCGCGCTCCGAGCTGATCGCGGCCGCCAGCGCCCACACGGTGCGCTCGGGCGGCAAGCGCCTGCGCGCCGCCCTGGCCCTCCTGGCCGCCAGGCTGGGCAGCTACCAGCTGCCGCGGGTGATCCACGCAGCCGCAGCGGTCGAGCTCATCCAGGCCGCTTCCCTCGTCCACGACGACCTGGTGGACCAGGCGGCGCGGCGGCGCGGGCGGGTCACCGTGCACGCCCGCTGGGACAACGACGTGGCCCTGATGGTGGGCGACTACTTCTTCGCCCTGGCCGCCGGCGAGATGGCCCTGAGCCCCGACCGGCGGATCATCAGCTACTACGCCCAGGCCGTCCAGACGATCGTCGAGGGCGAGCTGAGCCCGGTCACGGCCTACGAGCCGGCCGAGCAGGCCCTGGGCCAGTACTACTATAAGACCGGGGCCAAGACGGCCTCGCTCTTCGAGGCGGCCTGCAAGGCGGGCATGGCGGCCGGGGGCGGCAGCGAGGCCCAGATCGCCGCGATGGGCCAGTACGGCTTCGACCTGGGCATGGCCTTCCAGATCGTGGACGACGTGCTGGACTTCACCGGCGACGAGCAGACCCTGGGCAAGCCGGCCGGCAACGACCTGCGCCAGGGCACGATCACCCTGCCGCTGATCTTCGCCATCGCCCGCACGGGCAGCCCGCGCCTGCGGGCCCTGATCGAGGACGGCGCGCCCAGCGACGCCCAGGTGCGGGCGGCCATCGCCGAGGTGACGTCGGCCGGCGGCGTCGCGGCCGCCCTCGACGAGGCCCACCGCTTCATCGGCGCCGCGATCGGCCACCTCGCCGGCTTCCCGCCCTCGCCGGCTCGCGGGGCCCTGGTGGACCTGGCGCACTTCGTGATCGAGCGGGAGGCGTAGGCTCCGCCGCGCCTCCCCCGGGCGGGGCGCAGCCGGGCCCCACCCCCCCCC